>JAFGLN010000035.1 GCA_016928025.1 Deltaproteobacteria bacterium | reverse complement strand
TCACTGGTGGGCCTCCCGGACTTCAAATCCGGTGTGGGGCGCTAAAACCGTCCCAGGTGGGTTCGATTCCCATGCACTTCCGCCAATTCATCTTTAATATCAATATATTATATTTAAACTCAGCAAGAATATGGTAAAAACATGTTCTTCGGCTTGAATCAAAGCTTGACGTGGCCTTCACCGGTGGCAAGGGAGCGCAACGAATTTGCCAGACCGTGTCGATGCGGTTTTGATGGCCTTCACGAACCCGACTTTCTTGCGATATAGACACCATAACTATAGTGAGTCTTATATTGCTCATACAGTTCAATTTCCCGTTTTTCCGCCTCCACTATTGCGCGTGCGTCTTCACTATTGCCGTTCCGGTTAAGGAAATCCTTAAAGCTGTCCTGCATCGGCCGATAATAATTATCCAGCCAGCAATATTCCGGCAAAACAAAATAGCCAATCGGCGAATAGCCGGTTTTCTCCAGGATACCTATCTTTGAAGAAGCCACATCGATTTCGGGGTATTCGCCCTCCCAATATTTCTGGAGTTCTGACGGACGAGAGCCTGTAATCCAGGTGATCTCCGAAACAACCAACAGTCCGCCCGCTTTCAGGTAACGATACCAGTCTGTTACGCCCCTTTCAAAGCCCATATTGTATATCGCCCCCTCAGACCAGATAACATCATATTCCGCGTCTCCAAACGGCAGATTGTCCATTGAGCAGGCAAGGGTTGTTATTTTTTCAGAAATCCCTATATCTTCGGCCCTGCCTCCAAGCACCGCAAGGAAGTCTTGAAGCAAGTCCACAGCAGTTATTTGAGCGTTCAATAGACGAGCGAGCAACAGGGTGGAAGCCCCCGTGCCGCAGCCTATATCAGCAATCTTTAATGGTGCGGCTCGGTCTATCAGAGACAGGCTGAGAGCCTTTTCCGTCTCGGCATCCCCGCCTGGACCCTGCCGGTTTGCTCCTTTATGAAGGTCTATCAAAAGATGATCATCTTCCACTGATCCATCCCCTATCTGTTTGAAGTCGTAATGAAAAGCTTACCCGCACCCGGATCGGCCCAGCGGGCCGCGATCGTGCGGAGCGACGGGTTGTCAAGTTTTATATTTAACATACAGTTCACCAGCAATTTGTGCAAGGTTCTTGTCCTAAGATTGGGGTCAGGTCTTGCTTTTTGCCTTTTAGGCAAAAAGCAAGACCTGACCCCAATCTCCCCGAAATTGCCGCTCTTCACCTTCTTGATGAAGGTCCTGATGTCCAGATTGAATGGGCAGGCGCAGCTGCACGGCGGCTTGCTGCCGTGAACACATTGATTCGTATAAAGATATTCATCCGCCATAATGGTTTTCGTTTTTCGAGGAGAGAGTTGAAAATGACCTCTCTCCTCGAAAAAGATTTGGACTTAGTGTCCCTGACTTACTGGTTCTCCTTTGGCTGCTTCAGGACGTTTCTTTTCGGCAGGATTCGCCTTAATATCTGCAAGAACTTCATCAAAATCCTGGCCGAGATAGTATTTCGCGGGAGCATATTCCTTGTCTGCGGCTTTTGCCTCTATTGCGGCCTTAACCTTTTCAGGCTTTGCCGGCAGCTCATAAATTCTCACACCCATGGCATCGGTGATTGCATTGAGGATGCACACATGAGAAGCACTCTGGAAACATTCCGATGCTCCGCCCGATCCAAAAGGTCCTTTCTCCCTGGGGGTTTCATTATACATGTACGTGATGTCATCGGGGATATCGTTGCATCTCGGGAAGCCGCATCCCAAAGGGGTCCCGTATTTCTTGCCTTCGTCATAGTAGTCCTCACTAAGGGCAAAGCCTACACAGTGGCTCAATCCGCCATAGGCTTGCCCGTCAAGCGCAAGATAATTGCCGACAATACCGACATCAGCAATACCATGAATCGCATCTATCTTGACCTTTCCGGTAGCTTCTTCAACCTCAAGCCTGGCAATGTTGATGAGGAAATTCTGATCCGGCATTGGATCGCCGACACCTGTATCCACACTGAGATTTGAATGACCCATGCCGATCGTCGTGTACTTGCCTTCGTACCGGGTAGGAATGCCTTCAGCGACCATCTCTTCATAGGTTCTGTAGATTCCGTCCTCTTTCCGCATGGCATTCATCAGTTTCTCGGCGGCGTCTCTCGTCGCATTGCCCGCGAAATAGTGGGAGCGGCTTCCCGCGGCGGGACCCGTCGGCGGACACATCTTCGTATCGTTCTGAACCAATCTGATTTTTTCCGGTGGAATGCCGAGAGGTTTCAGGGCTTCATGGGTATGCACCAGTGTTCCGATATCACCGCCCTGGCCCTGGTCCTCCCAGGCATTGTAATGCGTGATGATTCCGCCCGGTCCAATCTCAAGAGCAACCGCTGACACATCTACGGGAGTGCTTACATGATATCCGCCGATGGAGATGCCGACGCCGCGCTTCCACCCCGGCGCCGCCGGCTCTTCTTTCCACTGGAGCGCCGCTTCATAGTCGGGGCGCATTTTGTTCATCATTTCCTCCAGGGGATAAAGTTTGAAGGGATAACTGTTGATGGTCAGATCACCGGGGCGGGCAATGTTTCTGTATCGCATCTCAAAGGGATCGATGCCCAACTTTCGCGCCATCATGTCAATCAATTGTTCTGCCATGGTATACGCCTCCGGAGAACCGTGACCGCGGTAAGCCGTCGCTTGAGCGTTGTTGGAGAGCCCGGCGCGCACCAGCCCTCTGACGTTGGGGACATTATAAGGATGAAGTGGAAATCGCGGGGTCTTTGTTATGAGAGAATCAGTCATCCCTCCAAGAGCACCCAGATCCAGAGCAATGTCAAACTCAAGGGCCAGAATCTTACCGTTGCCTTCACACGCCAGTTTGCCATTGGAGAAACTTGCCGGACGTTTGCCTATCATCCGCTGATTTTCCTCAAACGTGCAGGTGAAGGTCACGGGTTGCTGGACGGCAACGGCCGCCACACCCACCAGCGCAGGTGCTTCCATGCCCATCGCGGACCCGAAGCTCGCGCCTGTCGGGGATTCAATCATTCGCATCTTGTCCGGCGCTACGCCCAACGCCCGTGGAAGGAACATCGCGTGAACATGAAGGGCCTGCGATTTATAATTGATGGTGAGATTTCCGTCTTCATCATAGTATCCCTGAACGGCGCACGGCTCCAGGGCCAGATGCGGCTCCCGACTGGAATGAAAACTGCCTTCTACGATCTGTATGTCGGAATCTTTATTATCGGCTTTCTTAAATATTTCAGCCGTTGATTCGCCCTTAAGGACCGGCTGATGCAGGAACGGTGTGGGAACATCTGGCTGAACGGTAACTGCCCCCGGTAGACACGCTTCCAGGTATGACTTGTATACCGGCAGCTTCTCATATGTAACCTTTACTTTCTTAGCAGCGGCGCGCGCATTTTTCTCGTTATCAGCCACAACAATGGCAATAGCGTCTCCCAAGCGGGATACTTTCTTATCGCACAGAATAGGCTGTCCCATGTTTTTGGCGACACTTCTACGATGCGTGACAGGATAGCCGATATTATTGCTTCCCTTCACATCCTTGGCTGTGAGGACTTTAACGACGCCGGGCATCGCTTCCGCCTCGGCCGTGTCAATGCCGAGAATATTCGCATGGAGTTCGTCGGACCACTTAACGGCCATATGCATCGTATCCGGCGGCATTTTGAGCCCGATATCGTCGCCGAAATCGGTCACGCCCAATACTTTCCCCAGCGCCGCCGGTCTCGGATAGTTGGTATTGTAAATACGCCCGTCCGCTTCCATTTCATATAAGAGAGACTCTTTCGGTTTTTCGCCTCTTATCACTTCGGCCGCCGCCATCACCGCATCGACGATCTGTTTGTAGCCGGTGCAACGGCATAGATTATTGTGCCTGGTAAACCAGTTTCGAACATCCTGGCGTGTGGGTTTCGGATTGACGTCCAGAAGCCCTTTGGAAGACATGATGAATCCGGGCGTACAAAACCCGCATTGCACACTGCCGTACTTGATAAACGCAAGCTGCAGCGGGTGCAGGTTGCTGGCCGTACCCAGTGCTTCCAGCGTTTCGATCTGTGAAAATTCCGGAATATTTTTCATCTTTTTTATGCAGGACCGTACCGGCTCCCCATCTAAAAGGATCGTACAGGCTCCGCATTGCCCTGTCCCGCAGCCGATTTTCACACTGGTGAGCCCCAACCTCCGCAGCACGAGCGCCAATGATTCGTTTTCAAAATCCGCCATGACCATTCGGTTGACGCCGTTGATCGTGTAAATTCCTTTTGTTATTGCCATCACCATCTCCTCCTGTTTAATTGATAAAAGTGATCATATGAAATTATTAATTGAAATCTTTAGCAAACGAGGTAAGATGTCAACGCTCACCGCAAGGTGAATCCCCGTTAAATATTTCGATTAAATAATTCCATAACGAAGCGCTATATGATACTTATGCCAAATTTGGCATAACACTATATGGCAATTAAGTCAAAAATAGCAAATACTCTTTTTTAGATTTTTGTAATGACCGGTAAAAAAACGGAATAATCAAAATATAGATGCCGTTTAGATAGTCTGTCTGTATCAGCGTGGTTACCGGCAGCGGATGCCGTTATGGGCTCTGTCTGAGCGGTTGGAGAAAAAAAATGAGATGGCGGATGTTGTACGAGCTTGAAGCCCTCCGGGCCGTGACCGGCGATACGGTTCATCCGGGCGGTTATGATTTGACACGGCTGGCGGTTGATTTCTGCGGACTCAAGGCCGGCAGCCGCTTGCTCGATGTCGGCTGCAAATCGAGAGCCGGTGTGGAATTTTTGATCAAAAAATTTAAACTGGATGCCCAGGGCATAGATCCCTCGGCTAAAATGCTGGAATTGGGCATGCAGCGGTGTGCTGATCTGCCCATCTTTCAGGTCAGTGCGGAAAAGGTGGATTTTGCAGATGACTCTATGGATACCGGAGACGCTCTCGACACCGCTCTTAAAACGCACGCCGGCTCGATGGTCGGAATTCCGACCCATGTCCTGCGGATGGCCCGCCATGAACAGGGTGGACAGCTTCAGGGCCACATAAAAAGCGTCCTTTTGACGACGGATCATGTTCCCCATTCTCTTTCCGAGGCGGTTGAACTGATCTGGGGCTGCAACGTATTTAACCACTACGGAATGACGGAAATGGATGAAGCGCTGTTTCGGCTGAAAGACGTGTTGGATTACCAATGCGAACTTTCGGAAATCGCAGGGTTGGAATGTCTTTATATTGATGTCATGACAACGACCGAATTTTTTGCGGCGGAAGGGCAAACCTGTCAGCATGCCGTGCATCAGGCTCTGCAAACGATACCGGCCGTCCGTGAAGGCACGATCCATGGGACTTTAAAGATTATCGTGAACCTTTCCGGCAACCGCTCCCCTGTTTCGAAAGGCACGGCGAAAAGGCAACTGATTGACAACCGGAACTCAGGACGTGTAAAAGTATGATCGGTTGACTTCATTAGTATATTCCCATAAAGTACGGAGTCGTAAAAATACTTGAAACGAGGAGGAACTTCAAATGAACAAGTCGCGAGAAGACATTCTGCAGGAGGCTTTCAACAGAGCCAAACAACATGAGTTGAAAAGCGGTGGATGCGCACAGTGCACGATTGCCGGTATCTTCGAGGCCCTTGGCGTCGAAGATGGAGGGGTGTTCAAGGCAGCTACAGGACTTGCCGACGGTGTCGGGCTGACCGGAGACGGGCATTGCGGGGCTCTCTCCGGAGGGGCCATGGCGATCAGCTACTTTTTTGGCAGGTCGCTGGAAGACTTTGGCGACATGATGAAGCAGCTTCACGCCTGTATCCTGGCCAAGAAGCTCCACGACCAGTTTGTCGAAAAATACGGTACCTGCCGGTGTGCTAATATCCAAGAAAAAACATTTGGGCGGTTTTTCAATCTCTACGATCCGAAGGAAATGGAGGCCGGCTCCAAGGTGGGTATGCCTGAAAAATGCTCGACACTGGTGGGGGAGACAGCCCGGATGGCCGTCAAAATTATCCTCGATGAAAAGGAGCGCCTGGCCCGGAAGGCCGCACAATCGTAACGCCCGGAACAGGAGACAGGAAACATGGGAATTAAGGACAAATATGCCATTGTCGGGATCGGCTATACGCCGCAGGGCAGATTGCCGGGCAGAACAGCCCTGGGTTTTCACCTTGAGGCCTGCGCCAACGCGATTGCCGACGCCGGTCTGAAAAAAAATGATATCGACGGGTTGATCTGCTACCGGGTCTTTCCTCCCGCCTCGAACGAGGCCCTGGTAACGCCGTATCTGCTGGCCCAGCATCTGGGTATCGCGCCCGACTACATGTACGAAGACGCCAACTGCTCCCGGAGTCACCTGCAAAACGCCATCGGCGCGCTCGACGCCGGCTTCTGCAATTACGTGCTGCTATCTTACGGCCATAACGCCGCCTCAAGCGACAGCATGACACGTATGCTGACGGAGATGTCACCGGACGATGCCCCGTTCGGTCATTTCGGCGCATTGGCCGGCTATGCCCTCGCGGCGCGCCGGGCCATGCATGAATTTCCTACCGGCCCGGAAACCTGGAAGCACATCGCCGTCGGGCAGAGAAAATGGGCCAACCTGAATCCCCGGGCAACCATGTTCAAACGTTCGATGACCTTTGACGATTATGACAACGCCCCTCCCCTCGTCGAACCATTTCGTCTTTTTGATGCCTGTCTGACGACCGACGGCGGTCGGGCAATGATCATCACCAGTGCCGAGAGAGCACACAATCTGAAAAATCCGCCCGTCTATATTATGGGCATCGGGCAACATAACCCCTCGTACGACATCAAACAGGCCACGCATGCGACCGGTCCGACGGGAGCCCAAAAAGCCGGTAAAAGAGCATTCAACATGGCCGGCATCTCTATCGCGGATGTCGACGCCTGCGAAATCTATGACTGCTTCACCTATACCGTTGAGATCACGCTTCAGGATTACGGTTTTTTCAAGCCCGGCGAAGGAAAAGAGTGGCTGCAGGACGGTACGATCGAACCCGGCGGCCGGATGCCGGTCAACACCTCAGGCGGGCTCTTGTCGGAGGCCTACTTCATGGGTTTGACACCCATTTCCGAAGCGGCGATGCAGCTCATGGGGCGTTGCGAAGAAAGGCAGCTGGGCCCCCGGACAAAGACAAAATCCCCGGAGATCATTCTGTGCAGCGACAATGGCGCGATACTCCAGACACACAGCGCTATTATTCTGAGGAGGTAAAAGATGGACGACGACCTGAAACCCCTCCCTGTTATAAACGACGATAATCGGGATTTCTGGAACGGCTGCCGCAATCATGAGTTAAGGTTCCAGAAATGTGAACAATGCGGTCACGTGCGCTGGCCGGCCTCCCTGATCTGCCCTGTCTGTTTTTGCCGAGCGTTCAACTGGATCGTTTCGGAAGGACGCGGCAGGATATACACTTTCGTGGTCTATCATGTCGCTTACCATCCCGGCTTCCAGGACGATCTTCCCTACGTCGTTGCCGTGGTGGAACTCACAGAGGGTCCCCGTTTGCTGACCAACATCGCAGAATGCCCTATCGATGAAATATCCTGCGACATGCCTGTCGAAGTCACCTGGCGGGATGTCAACAAAGAGATCAGCTTGCCGTTGTTCCGGCCGGCAGTTTCCGTTTGAACATACTATTGGGTGGCTAATCCGAAGACATGGGATCAAACATCATCGCAGAGGGTCCGGAAACCTTCTCATGCCGAGTTGACGTGGGCAATATTGAACCCGTCGAAGGCGTTGTTTTATTGCAATTTTATTGGGACGAGGTCAATGCCATAATCCGGTTGGATAAAGCATACCATCGCTGCACGCCGTTTTCGAGGCGATAATAATGGATGATATAGGCAACGGATAGAATCATTAAAATTGCGGAAAGAAGAACGTAGGGAATAAAAAAGTTCATCACGGTAAATCCAAAGGAAAGCAGAAAAAACAGGCAAACAAAAAGCATGGTGATCAGATGGGCCAGCCGTTCATGCTGCATCCATTGAATTTGTTTATCATGATACGCGAGAAGCTCCAGACGCTCATCCCGGCTGAGTTCCTTTTGAAGCATTTCATTGACATATTTTTCATGCCGATTCATATAGTCAATCATAATATCTTTATCGTCCTCAGTTCTGCTCTTCTTGATGAATAAAGTCAATCCGGTTCATTTCATTCAACCCGTTGAACGTTTCATTTAATTATTTTTAATTTTCCAGGCCCGACAAGGGAGAGGCCGTAACAGCCAGATTGAAAT
>JAFGLN010000034.1 GCA_016928025.1 Deltaproteobacteria bacterium | reverse complement strand
GGGCGGTTAACTCAGCGGGAGAGTGCTACCTTCACACGGTAGAAGTCACTGGTTCAATCCCAGTACCGCCTACCATGAAAATCAAGGGGATTACCCATTTGGGCAATCCCCTTTTTTTGTGAACGTATCGGCGGTCATGGCCCTGAAGCAGCCGACGGAAAATAAAAAAAGCCGGCAGCATAACTGCCGGCTTTTCTCTATTCATGGTGGAGCTGAGGAGGATCGAACTCCTGACCTCTTGAATGCCATTCAAGCGCTCTCCCAGCTGAGCTACAGCCCCATAACCGTCCGTGTCGAATTTGAAAGTAGCACTAACACAGGCGGGATTCAATTGTCAACACAGAAAATTGAACTTGAAATTAATCGGATTAATGCTTATGTTAGCGCCAAAAATACCCAGGTGAAGGAAGCAATGTCCCGTATGATTTTCCGAAGTGCCGATACAGGGACGGAGAAGAAATAGAATGCACATATTCAAACAGATTGATCATATATTGCCGGAATTTAAAAGCGGAATTGTCACCATCGGAAATTTTGACGGCATCCATGTGGGTCACCAGCAAATCATGAAAAAGATGGTCGCTGAAGCCCATCGTGAGAATCGTAAGGCCATGGTGATGACTTTTGATCCCCACCCCAAAATGGTTCTTCATCCCGACATTCAACCATTTTATCTTATTACGACGTTAGAAGAAAAAATGTCTATTCTGGAAAAACTGGGAATGGACGGCGTTGTCCTTTTCCCGTTTAACAGGGAATTTGCCAAAATAACTGCGGAGTTTTTTGTCAAAGACATGCTCTGGGACAAGTTGCAGATAAAAAAAATATTTATTGGTCATAATTACCGGTTCGGCAATGATAAAAGAGGTAATGACGAATACCTGAAGGAATTCGGTCGGCGATTGGGTTTCGAGGTCGAGGTTTTTGACGCGGTAACAGTCAACGGCTTTGTTGTCAGCAGTACCCGGACACGGGATGCGATTCTGCAGGGTGACGTGAAAGAGGCGGCGCGATTGTTGGATCGGCCTTATAACCTCCAAGGGACGGTGATTTCCGGCCATCGTCGGGGCGTCGGCCTGGGATTTCCGACGGCGAATATAAAGCCGGACAAAGAATTACTGCCACCGCGGGGCGTTTACGCCGTCAAAGCGGAAGTCAACGATCAAACTTACCAGGGTGTTTTGAATATCGGATATAACCCGACCTTCGAAGACAAAAAATTATCTGTCGAATTACATATTCTTGATTTCGACGAAGATATTTACGGTCAGCCGGTTAATGTTTTGTTCATCGACCGGATCAGGGACGAAGTCAAATTTGCCGGGCCGGATGCCCTTATCGCCCAGATCCGGCAGGACGTCAGTCGGGCGCGCGAACTATTGTCCGCTTGACGATGCCTCGAGATGGTGTCCACCGAATCGCATGGGCAGGATAACCGCCAGACTGCAAAGAACCAATACCACGGAAAAGGATACCAGAAGCCTGATCCAGGCTGTTATCGTTAACGCCGTGCCGCGGAAATTTGCCATAAACACGGAATAGACAGGGCCGGCTTCAATCACCACGACAAGGCCGATAAAAACGGCGCACAGAATCATAAAAAGAAGTCCCCCGAAGCTTGTCACCGCCTGAGACGGATTTTCCGATTGAAAATCCGGATAGATCGCGCCTAAACCCACCCCCATAGCGACAATACCCGGCACCATCAGGAAAATGGTCACCACGGAAAGGACCATGATGAACGGGGTGACATGCAGCAGTATATTCGTCACAATAATCAGGATCTCCGCCAGAACCAGAAGGGGAATGAAATAGACAAAAAATTTGATCCGGAGAAACGATCGAATTGAGATGGGTGAGGATTTGACGATCCAGAAAGCACTGCTTTCAATACTCACGGCGGGAAAAACGAAACGCGCCGCCACGGCGGTTAAAACGAAGGCCGCCAGCGCCATATTCAGGAATGAAATGGTGTTTTGCAGATAAATGGTCTTGATGGGAGATTTTTCCAAAGGCAGGACGGAGAAATTATAGACATAAACGATGATCAGGGCGACCAGTAGAAACAGTTGAGGCCATTGCGTTTGGTCCCGGAAAAAGGTTTTGATTTCCTTGACGACATAGGCCCTTGTCGGCGGGGAAAAATATTTAAGCAGAAAGAATGCGGCCCGGTTTCTCTTTGCATTCGTGCGAAAAAGCCTCTCCGGTGTGGTCTGGGCCTTGGAAAATCCGCGAAAGTAGACGGTGCCGGCAATCCAGGTCAGGACGAAGATGGAGGCAAGGGAGAAGCTCCAGAGCAGGGCCAGTTGGAAGAGCGTCTCAGACGCCGTTCCTCCCAGAGCGGCCCTGATACCATCGTAAATCCAGGTCGTTGGCAGGAAAGGCGAGCCCGGTGTCCGGAGTGATTTGAAATAAAAAACCAAGGAAGCAAAAGCGTCGGGATTGACGAATCGCTCCGGTCTCATCATACGGAATGATACGATCAGTAATATAAACAGAATAAGCCCGAGAAAGACAAAAACCGTTCGGATGCGCCCCGCCGGCAGGGCAACCGCGACCGCCATGACGATCAGGGAGCTTACAACGGAGGCGATAAGACACATGGGAATGAGGACCATCACGACCGTGCTGTAGTAAATAAAGTCCGCCTGATAGGCGATGCCGTATGATAGAAACACAGGAAGGCTGTAAATGATAACCATCCAGGAGCTGTCAAGGGTGCTTTCGAACCAGCGGGCCAGAAATATTTTACTCCTCGAGACCGGGAGGGAATGGACGAGAACCAGATCACGGCTTAGATAGAGCTTTGAAAGAATGGTAACAATGCCGCTGAAGATGAGGAGGGCAAAAAAAGTCAGCAGAACCATGGAGAGCAGTTTGTACGCCAGAATATCTCCAAAACCTTCAGCCTTAAGAAAATATTTTAATACACGGTAAAAGATCACAAAACCACCGGCCCAGAAGGCCAGGCCGATGGTTCCGAAAAGGGACATCCGGACGATCCGGTTGAAAAATGTTCCCCGATAACGGTTGTTTTTGAATG
>JAFGLN010000033.1 GCA_016928025.1 Deltaproteobacteria bacterium | reverse complement strand
GTACGAATAGGGATATTCCAAATTATTATTTCAATTTTTAACATTTCTTTTATGGTGAATCCTTCACAAAAAGCAAGGAAAAAGTGCTGTGTTTTGATTTGTATTGACCATCGGCCGTTTGGAGATAGAACTTCATGACGGAACATTGTCACCGAAGAGAAAAGATCTTGTGGAAAATAAAGAGCCCCCAGTTCCCCCATGTTCCGAAACCTCCGAGGGAACTCTGATATGGAATAATAGGTCATTTCAAATGCCTCCGATTGCTTCCTGGAATCCGACGGCAAACAAGCGGTATCTGTATTTGGCCGGCACCTTATATTTTCTTTGACAGGAGGGGATAATCCTTATATGAAACGTTGACGGTGCTTGGAGAAGCGGCACAGCGATAACTGATCAGTTGTTTTCACTAGGAAACACATCTGCTCCTGGAACAATTCCTCATTCTGCGGAGGTACTTGATGCTTGAAAAAGACATAGACCTGGATCGTCTTTTTTATCCTGAAACAATTGCCGTCGTCGGTGCGTCATCGGCAGGAAGCGGTTTGATGTGGGGCGGCAACACCTATCTGGAAGGCTCCATTAAAATGAACTTCCGGGGCAAACTCTACCCCGTCAACCCCCGTGCGGAGAGCATTCTGGGTATTAAAGCCTATAGCAGTATCAGCGACATTCCCGAGGAAATTGATTTGGCCGTATTCAGTATTCCCCATACCTCGGCACTGCTTGTCATGAAAGATTGTGCGAAAAAAAGGGTCAAATTTGTTCATTTATTCACAGCCGGTTTCAGCGAAACAGGCCACGCCGAAAACATCGCCCTGGAAAAAGAGATCATCAGCCTGGCCCGTCAGAACGGCATGAGGCTCATCGGTCCCAATTGCATGGGAATATACTGCCCGGAAGGCGGCGTTGCCTGGACCAACGAGTTACCCAGCGCTTCCGGAACGATCGGATTCTTGTCCCAAAGCGGCCAACTGGCCGGTCATCTGATCCTGGACGGCACCCTTGAGGGGTTGTCATTTAATAAGGTCGTTAGCTTCGGCAACGCGAGTGACCTGCAAGCGCATGAATTCCTAAGCTACTTCGCCCATGATGAACGGATAAAATTGATCGGGGCCTATCTGGAGGGGCTTCAGGACGGGGATGCTTTTTTTGAAACAGCCCGGAAACTGACCCGGAAAAAGCCGCTGGTCATCTGGAAGGGCGGACAAACGGAGGGCGGGTCCCGGGCGGCCCAGTCGCATACCGCATCCATCGCCGGTTCGCCTCTGGTATGGGAGGGGCTTTGCAGGCAGGCGGGAATTATTTCGGTCCACTCCATGGAAGAAATGATTTTCACCTTAGCCACCCTGCAGAAATTATCATTCGTGCCGGGAACGAACATCGCCGTCCTGGGCGGCGCCGGCGGCGGCAGCGTAACCATGACGGACTGTGCCGAACGAGAAGGATTGAAAGTACCGAAGCTTTCCCCGGCCACCATCGCCGGACTGCAGGAATTCGTTGATCTTCAGGGTGCAAGTGTGCAAAACCCTCTGGACATCATGCCGGCTCTCATAGGCCCCGGACGCTTTAAAAAATTGATCGACCTGCTCAATAAGGATGACAACATCGATGCTCTATTCTTTGCGCAAAGGATGGATTTGTTTTATCGAGTATTGGGCTCCTCAATGATTCAGGCAATGATAGAGATGACCATTGAGGCAACCAAAATGTTAAAAAAACCGACCTTTATCATTGTTGAGACGGCCGATTCTCTGGAGGAAGAGAAACTCCGGGAAATGGCGTTGGAAAAATATAACGCTCAAGGTATTCCGGTTTTTCCCTCATTCGCCATGGCATCAAGGGTACTTTTTAATATGAATCAGTATTATCGTTATCTCGATTCGCTTAAATAACCAAAAGGAGGATATGCGTATGGCAAAAATCAATTCCGTCTGTGGACCCCTCGATACCAACGATCTGGGATTTACCCTCATGCATGAACACATTATGGTCGGCGCGGCCGGTGCCTACGAAGATTTCCCGGAATTTTTCGGCCCGAAACCCATGGCGCGGGTAGTGGAGGGTTTGAAGAAGGCCAAGGAAGGCGGCGTTGACACCATCGTCGATGCGACGACCCTGGATTTGGGGCGGGATATCCACCTGTTGTACGAGGCATCAAAGCAATCAAAGGTGAATATTATCGCCTGTGCCGGATGGTGGCTGGAAATACCCCGGTTCTTTGAAGGACTATCGGCCGATCAACTGGCGGAGGTATTCCTCCGGGAAATTGAGCACGGCATATCGGGAACGAATATCAAAGCCGGTATCCTGAAAGCGGCCCATGATATCGGAGGTGTGACACCCATGGGTGAAACGATGATCCGTGCCGTGGCCCGTGCCCACCTCAAAAGCGGCGTGCCTATTATGCTTCATTCCTACTCGCCGGGAAGGGTCGGCCTCCAGCAACTGGCCGTCCTGAAGGACGAAGGCGTCAATTTAAACCGGGTCAAGATGGACCACTCCAACGACACCATGGATGTGGAATATCTTATCTCCCTTATGGAAGAAGGTTGTTATCTTGGGCTTGATCGTTACCCGGGCATGAACGTCAGCCCTCTTTCGCGGACAAAAACCATGAAGGCCCTGATCGATGAAGGCTATGCGGACCGTCTCTGTCCCTCTCATGATGGCAGTATTTTGCACATTCTGGTGGATAATCCCGTCATGACGGAAAAGGAAAGGCTTTTGAAGAATCCTTATGGTTTCCTTTTCATTAAGAATGTTGTTTTCCCGCAACTCAAAGAAATGGGCGTGCCGGAAGACATCATCAACGGTCTTTGTGTCCGGGGACCGAAGAATTTTTTTTTAGGTTAAATCTTCATAAGACAACATTTCTATTATATCATAACATCGATTATGGATCATTCTTTGAGAAAAAACAGGTATCGCAAAATCAGGTTTTCACCGGCCCTGTTTGCTTTAATCGCCGTCCTTTGGGTCGTCTCAGCCGCGGGCGCCGAAGATTATCCCCGGCCTTTAGACAATGTTGCCGTAAATGACTTCGCCGGTGTGATTCAGCCACAGGAACAAACGGTGATGGAGAACCTGGCGCGGGAGGTTTGGGAAAAGACCGGAACAGCCGTCGTGGTTGCCACCCTGGAAACGATCGGCGACAACGATCCCGCCGATTACGCCAACAAATTATACAAACAATGGGGCATCGGCAAAAAGGAAGTTGATAAGGGCGTCCTGATTTTTCTGGCCGTAAAGGAACGGAAGATCCGGATCGAAGTCGGCTATGGCGTCGAGGGCATCCTGCCCGACGGCCTGGCCGGCGAAATCCTTGACAAATATGTTCTCCCCCTGTTGAAGGCCGGAGACTACAGCAAAGGCATGCAAAACGCCGTCATCGCCGTGGCCGCCATCGTCGCGAAAGACGCGGGCGTATCACTCACAGGTATGCCAACGGTCAATCACCAAAGGATAACTCGAACTGACAGATCGGGGGGTATTGTACCGATCATCCTTTTACTAATTGCCATCGGCTTTTTGTTGGGAACGAGACAGGGACGGGCCATGCTGCCTTTTATCCTGCTTCTCTTATTGAGCGGAAGCGGCCGGGGCGGCGGGTTCGGCGGGTCGGGCGGAGGATTCGGCGGCGGATTCGGCGGGTTCGGCGGCGGTCTAAGCGGCGGCGGCGGGGCCGGCAGAAGTTTTTAACAGGAGCATGACATGTCAAAAATACCGAAAACACCTCAGGAGATCTTTCCAGAGATCATTGCCGATTACAAAAAGATCTTCGGAGCCGATCTGGTTTCGATCGTCCTTTACGGCAGCGGCACCGGAGGGGATTATCTTCCCGGCAAATCGGATATCAATTTTTTGATGATCCTCTCACAAAATGCCGGCCCGTCACTGGATCGAGCTTTGGAAACCGTCAAAAAATGGCGCCAGCGCCTGGTCGCCATTCCTCTTTTTATGACCAAACCTTTTATTTTGTCTTCCGTCGATTCGTACCCCATTGAGTTTTTCAACATGCAATCGAATCATACGGTCGTGTTCGGTGCAGACATCCTGAACGATCTGGTCTTCGACCCTGGTCATCTCCGGCTGCAGTTGGAACGGGAGCTGAAAGGCAAAATCCTTCATCTGCAAACGGGATTTTTGGAAACGGACGGAAAACCAAAGCGCATCCGGCAACTCATCGAGGTCTCTTTCAAAGCCTTTCTCGCTTTCTTTAAGGCCATGCTGTTCTTAAAAAATAAAACCATCCCCGAAGACAGGTACCAAGTCATTGAAACGACGGCAAAAGCGTTTTCCATCGATGCGGGGATTTTCCTTCAATGCGCCGCCCTCAGAGAGGATTCAAAACCCTATTCATCGGAAGAGATTTCGAAAATTTTTCATCTTTATTTGCAGGAAATCCACAAATTATCGGACATCATAGACCGTATGATGGAGGATCATGAGATTTAATCATTTATCAACAGGAGGTCACTCATGACAGCAGGAAAAAAAACCGCTTTAATCGTTGTCGCCGTTATCATCATTCTCGCCCTTTTTCTTTTTTCGTTTCTCAAAGGCACATACAACAACTTTGTGTCTCTGGACGAGGGAGTGAAGGCATCCTGGGCACAGGTGGAAAACCAGCTCCAGAGACGTTACGATCTCATCCCAAATCTGGTGGAAACGGTTAAAGGCTACGCCAAGCAGGAAAAAGAGGTTCTCACGGAAGTCACCAACGCCCGGGCCAGGGTCGGGGGAGCCGGAAACGTCCCCGACAAGATCCAGGCCAACAATGAACTATCCAGCGCCCTGAGCCGCCTGCTGGTCGTCGTGGAAAGATATCCCGATCTCAAGTCCAACCAGAATTTTATGCGCCTGCAGGACGAACTGGCGGGAACGGAAAACCGTATCGCCGTGGAGCGCCGGCGCTACAACGAAGCCGTCAGAACATACAATGTCGCGATCAGACGATTCCCGGCCAATCTCCTGGCCGGTATGTTCGGCTTCAGCAGTGCTACCTTTTTTGAAGCGCCGGCAGGGGCCCAAACAGCTCCCAGTGTGAAATTTTAATTAGCCGGTTCGATATAAAAAGTCTTCATTTATTTCGTTTCCGATTTCAATGCTTTTCTGCGGGCGGGATTACGCAATTTTTTCAGAGAGCCGGCATCGACCATACCGGCTCTTTCTCTTGTTATCGCTATTTGTTCCTCCATTTCGTCGATCCAGTAATCCATCCTTTCACTGATACCAAACCGCATCCGAAGCACTTTCTCTTCCCGGGGCGTCAAGGTGGACAGGATTTTCCGGGTCTGCTCGGCAAGATCCATACTGATGGTGGCGTCGGAAGGTGACATGATTTTCTTGTCCTCGATAAAATCCCCCAGATGGCTGTCTTCCTCCTCGCCGATGGGCGTTTCCAAAGAAATCGGCTCTTTGGCGATCTTCAGGACTTTTCTTACTTTTTCCAGAGGAAACTCCATTTTATTGGCAATCTCTTCCGGATTCGGCTCCCGCCCCAATTCCTGAACCAGATAGCGGGACGTCCTGATAAGCTTATTGATCGTCTCGATCATGTGAACGGGGATGCGGATCGTCCGGGCCTGATCGGCGATGGCCCGGGTAATGGCCTGCCTGATCCACCACGTGGCGTAAGTCGAAAATTTATACCCCCTCTGATATTCGAATTTATCGACGGCCTTCATCAGACCGATATTGCCTTCCTGGATGAGGTCAAGGAACTGTAATCCCCGGTTGGTATATTTTTTGGCAATGCTGACCACCAAACGCAGATTGGCCTCAACCAACTTTCTTTTGGCCGATTCCGCCCGTTGCTCTCCCCGATCGATGCAAGACACAACCTTTTTTAGCGCCGTCGCCGAAACACCGGTTTCCTGATGAATTTTTTTAAGTCTCTTCTTGGCATCGACAACCACAGCATTACAATGTTTCAGTTTATCAACGGATAAAGCCGGCAACTTCATCAACAACTTTTCCTGCTCTTTGACCGGTAACTCCTTGATATGCAACCAGATATCTTCTATCTCTTTGGCCGACAGGCCTGTCGTCATCCGGCATTCATGAATTTCATTTTCGGCACGCTTAATCTCCCGGACATAGTTTTTCAATCTGGCCGCCATCCGATCGATTTGCCGCTTACTGAAGCCGATCTTACTGCATAGTTTTATGATTTTTTTCGTGTTTTTTATCTGTTCCGTTTTATAGACGTTTTTTTGTTCCTCGCTTAAACCCTTTGCGGCCAGTTTCTGCTTAAGGACATCGTTTTTTTTATCCAGAGCCGTTATTTTATCAATCAGCTTGATGACCCGATCTCTATGCATGTCCTCTTCGACAAAGCCGTCCTCATCTTCAATATTATCCACGATATTTTTGATGCGAATCTCATCATTTTTCAGTTTGGCGCCGACAGCCACTACATCTTTAATGGAAACGGAAAGACTGAAGATGGAATCCATAACTTCCCGGGCACCACTTTCAATTTTTTTGGCGATTTCAACTTCGCCTTGTCTGTTAAGCAACGACACCAAACCCATTTCCCGGAGATACATTTTAACGGGATCACCTGTTTTGCCGATCGCCGGCATCAGCCCCAGCACATCCTCTTCTTTGACCTCAGACAACTCATCGGAGGTTTTTTTAACGATCAGTTTATCACCTTTGTCGGTATCGATAATGTCAATGTTTTTTTCTCCGAAAAGCATAATAATATCATCTATCTGATCGGAAGATATGATGTCGTTCGGCAGCAGATCATTCACATCATCATAGGTTAAAAAACCTTTTTCCTGCCCCAGAGATATCAATTTCTTAACTTCATCAGACTTCATTTCTTTCGTCATAACGATTTCTCCATTGATTCATATATGATAACCTTAAACTCACAAGCTTTTCTCTTGCCTGGATAACATTTCCTTTTCACTCAGCAGCCTGCTGCAAAGACCTTGATCACCCATTTCCTGAGCTTTAATAAGTTCAGTTTGCAGAATTCTTTTTTTGTTTTTGTACCACTTCTTCTTGATATGCCTGATCGTGTCATCGACAAACCGTTCTATGACCACATCATCCGTTATATTTTCATCCATGATGGATTGTAAAAATTTTTCGCTCACCGTTTTATCGCCGATGCGGTCCAAAACTTGAGCAGCGTCTATCGCTTCGCCCCTGATAAAAGCGTCCTTTATTTCTTCACCGATCCGTTTTAAATCCTCGTTCAAAAGATAATCAAGGACATGGGCATCGATCATCTTGCTTATTTTTGCCGGCCAGTCCAACATCGCCTGGATCAATGCAAATTCCACGGCATCGACCTTGTTGATCGGCTTTTTTACCGTGACTTCAGCCACGTTTGATTTCCCCTGTTTTTTCAAAACCCGGATGACCTCGGCTTTAAGAAGTTCCTGATCGGCGCCGAGTTTTTCGGCAACACGTTTAATAAAAAGATTCCGTTCAATGGTATCATCGATACCGGCAATAAAAGGAATGGCATCTCTCAGCGCATCGATACTATTTTCGAGAGCCCCTCCCTGCGGGCCGATGATATCCTCGATGTAATAATCAATCATGGATTGGGCATCATTGACGACTTTCTCAAATTTTTCCGGGCCAAACGTCCTTACATACGTATCGGGATCGTAACCTTCAGGCAATACGACGGCTTTGGCGTGAATACCACCGGCAAGAAACAGGGAAAGGCTCCTGGCCAATGCTTTTTTACCCGCTTCATCCGGATCGAACACGGCCACTACTTGATTCGTGTATCTTTTGATTAGGGCAACCTGGTCCCCTGTGAGGGCCGTTCCCAATGTGGCAACGCAATTTTTAACACCCGCATTCCACAAAGCAATTAAATCAAAGTATCCCTCGACAAGAATGACATAATCTTTCCTGCGTATCTCTTCCCGGGTGCGATTTAATCCGTATAAATTTTTCCCTTTGACATACAAAGGAGATTCCGGAGAATTGAGATATTTGGGTCCGCCGTCTCCCAGAATGCGGCCGCCAAAGGCAATAACACGGCCGTTAACATCTTCAATCGGGAAAATGATACGCCCCCGGAAGCGGTCATAGAAAATGCCATCCTTATTCGCAATGACCAAGCCGGCTTTTTCAATAATGTCTAATGGAATCTTTTGTTTCTCAAAGTGCCCCTTCAGACCTCTCCACTCATCGACGGCAAATCCGAGGCGAAATCCCTTAACGGCCGCATCCTGGATTCCCCGATCTTTTAGGTATTGTCCTGCGGCCCCGCCCGCCTGAGAAAATAACATCTTTATATAATAAGACGCCGCCTGTTCATTAACCCGACTGATCTGTTCCCTTAAACCCAATTCCTCCTTATCGCGAAGCGACATGGGCTTCCGGGGAATGACAACGCCGGTTTTGCCGGCCAGATACCGGACGGCTTCGGGAAACGTCATCTGATTCATCTTCATCAGAAAGGAGATCGCATTACCGCCTTCACCGCAGCCGAAGCAATAAAAAATTTGTTTGTCCGGATTAACCGTAAAAGAAGGGGTTTTTTCCTTGTGAAACGGACAAAGCCCCAGGAAATTTTTCCCCGCCTTTTTCAGTGTGACGAATTCCGAAACAAGACTCACAATATCAGTCCGATTTCTTATTTCGTCGATTTTATCTTCCGGAATGTAGCCGTTCAAAACGCCTTCCCTTTGAAACGAAATGGGTTTCCCACTCCCCTTTGTTCCCAAATTTCACTTTAAAATTTTCACTGAACATCAAACGATCCGGAAGACAATCTAGCTTTAACCATTTCGCTGAGCACCTTTCCGTCAACCCGGCCTGTCAGCTTCGGCATCAGGATTTTCATGACCTTGCCCATCTCTTTAACACTTGAAGCCCCAACCTCTTTGATGGTATTTTCAATTTCCTGCGCCATTTCCTCGGGACTGATTTGCTGCGGCAGAAATCCTTCGATAATCTTGAGTTCCGCCTCTTCTTTTTCCACCAGGTCCAGCCGGTTCCCGGCTTTAAACTGATCGATGGAATCCTTACGCTGTTTGGCCATACTGGAAAGAACCTGCAGAAATTCCGTATCGTTCAATTCACGCTTCAAATCGATTTCCCGATTGTGCAGGGCGGTCTTCATCATGCGAAGCGCCGACAAAACAATCTTGTCTTTCGCTTTGGCCGCCACAACCATTTGCCGGTCGATTTCTTCTCTATAAGTCATGATATTTCCTTTTCTTTATATAAATACATACCATTAAATTATAACCTGCTTTTGATTTGTCAATAAAAACAAGTAAATTTTATCCCATTTCGTCCGCCAGCTTTTTCCCGCCTAAAACATGTGCATGAAGATGAAAGATCAATTGACCGCCTTCGGCGTTACAATTGATGACCGTCCGAAAACCGCTTTGATCGATACCCTTGCGCTTTGCGACCTCCTGAACGACGGACATGACGGCGGCCAAGTCGTCCCTTCGGTCGTCCGTACAATCGAGAAGCGTCGGGATATGCCTCTTGGGAACGACGACGACATGGACGGGCGCCATGGGGTGGATATCCTCAAAGGCCAACACTTTTTCATCCTCATAAACCCTTGTACTGGGGCTGTCCCCACTGACAATCTTACAAAAAATGCAATCTTCAGCCATATTTTACCTCCATCGATGAAAGACGATCATGAACGTCTTGATTTTTTAATGGCCTCTTTCAAAGAAAGTCCCCCCGTATAGAGGGCCCTGCCGATGATGACCCCCATAATGCCCGATTCTTCCACAGCCAGAAGCTTATCAACATCATCAATCCCTTTAACGCCGCCCGAGGCAATGACGGGAATCGATACGGCTTCCGCAAGCTCCTGTGTTTTTTTTATGTTGACTCCCGTTTCCATACCGTCTCTTTTAATATCCGTATAGATAATGGCGTCCAAGCCGTATCCTTCATAAGACTTGGCCGTCTCCACGGCGGAGGTGTCCGTTTGCTCCGTCCAACCCTTGATCGCGACAATACCGTCCGCCGCATCGATGCCGAGGATGATACGACCCGGGTATCGACGGCAAGCCTCTTCGATCAGCGACTGGTTTCGGATGGCAGCGGTCCCCAGGATGGCCCATTGGACACCCATGTCCATATAGATACCGACGGTCTTCATGTCTCGGATCCCGCCGCCCAACTCAACAGGCACTTTTAATGCTTTGACGATGGCAGCGATGACATCCTTATTTCGGGGCGTACCGGCCAGCGATCCATCCAGATCCACCAGATGGATACGCTCAGCACCATCATCCTGCCAACGCTTCGCAATCTCGACCGGGTCTTCGGAATAGACGGTCAGTCGATTGAAATCACCCTGAGAAAGTCGTACACATCGGCCGTCTTTCAAATCAACAGCGGGTATCATAATCATCGGTGGTTCTCCTTGCAAATCAAAAGATGGCGAGCCGAAATGATTCATGGGGAAATACATCCCGCAAGGCACATCCGTCGTGAATAATCAGCGGACATTCCGCAGTCCCGGAAACGCCACAGAACTAAATCATAATGAAACGTCAAACCCTTTAATGAAAATAATTCTTACCGGTCGCCGGAAAATTTTTTAGAATTTCCCTGATCCCTTCTTCCGCCAATTCCTCCGCGGTCAGCCATCGCCCCTTCCCTCTGCAGAAAAAAGGCAGCTGAAGGACATCTTCCATGAGCGATTTTTGGGTCTTGTCTAAATCGCCTGTCCATATAACGGCACCATCAATCACCCGGACAAAATGGATATGAAACATGACGGATGCCGGCTGCTTCACCGAGTAGGGATATCCCACCCGCTGCCGGAAACGGTAGAGATGACCTACAACGACGGCATCCGCATTCAATTCTCGTCCGATTCTGCATATCATATCCGGATAGGCCGTCTTATTCGCTCCGGATAGGGCAGAATCATAGACCGTCTTGATCTTTTCAGATGGAATGAGGTGGACCCTCCTGACACGCTGCAGATGGTCCATAAAAATGTCTTCAACAACTTCCTCCGGCCGGCCGGATATTTTATCAACCTGGAAAATCAAACCGCATAGAGGACAACGCACAACTCCCCCGCTGACATCTTCATGTGAAGCCTGCCGGAAAGGCAGAACGGCGATGGCATTCAACGTGACTTCGCTGGTGTCGTAAAGCGTCGCTTTCGCACCTTCCAATGTCGCGAATTGTCGACAACCCCCAAGTTGGGCCGCTAAAATCAATACAAAAAACAGACGGTATCCATATCTAAAAAATGTAATGGATTGAATCTTAATGTTGCCCACCTCCCTCATGGCCTGGTGGATTCACGAATTCGAATGATCGAAATATATTTCTATGATCAATTCAGAGGATGAATACTTAATGAATTTGGACTAAACGACTGTTTATTGCAGGAGGTCATCGTTGCTTTTATGATTAATAAACGGATGGGCAAGCTGATGCGCTTTCATAAACTGCCCTTTGTAGATAAAACACCCTCAATATATTCGTGAACCGTGACGGCTTCCTTAAAAGCACGGGCGAAGGCCTTAAAAACAGCCTCCGCCATATGGTGGCCGTTTGTACCATACATGAGGTTTATATGCAAGGTTATTCCGCTATGGTCTGAAAAAGATTTAAAAAATTCCTTTATCAGCGCAGCATCAAATTGACCGATCTTTTTTCGGGCCAATTTGACATTGTATATCAAATAAGGCCTGCCGGAAATGTCCATGGCCAGATTACACAAGCTTTCGTCCATCGGAACCGTTGCCGATCCATAGCGGCCGATTCCCTTTTTGTCATCGAGAGCTTCTTTAATCGCATCACCCAGACAAATGCCCAGATCCTCCACCAGATGATGGTCATCTATTTCCGTATCACCGGCGCTCTTAACGGACAGATCGCAGCCACTGTGTTTGGCAAAGAGATTAAGCATATGATCCATGAACGGGATGGACGTGGATATATCCCCGGCCCCTTTGCCGTCCAGATTCACCTCAAGCAATATTTCCGTTTCCGTCGTTTTACGATATATTTTAGCCAATCGTGCCATCAATACCTGCCTTTCAAATCAGTTTATTGAGCGGGTATTCGATAATACCTTCCGCACCTGCTTCCTGAATCAGGGGGATTAGATCCCTGACGATGTTCGAATCGACAATCGTTTCCACGGCAAACCATTCCTCGGAAAATAAGCTGGATATGGTCGGCGCCTTGAGAGAGGGCAGCAGAAGGATGACGCGTCCGAGGTTCTCTTTCGATACATTCAACTTCAAGCCGACTTTGCCCATCGCCTGAAGAGAGCCGATAAGCAAAGTCTTGATTTGCTCTATCTTGCGCCGTTTCCAGGGGTCTTTCCAGGTCTCTTTGTTGGCGATCAATTGGGTGTTGGTCTTCATAAGCTCTTCGACGATCTTTAGTTTATTGGCCCGGATCGTCGAGCCCGTTTCCGTAATGTCCACAATAGCATCAACGAGACCTTCGATCACTTTGGCTTCCGTCGCGCCCCAGGAAAACTCCACATGGACATCGATGTTTCGCTCCTGGAAATAACGTTTCGTAAAATTGACCAGTTCCGTCGATATCTTCTTTCCGTCCATATCTTCAATGGATTTAATCGGTGAATCCTCCTGGACGACCAGCACCCATCTCGCCTGTTTCATCGACGTCTTTGAATAAACCAGATCGTGAACCACGACGACATCCGCATCGTTTTCAACGATCCAGTCTCTCCCCGTCAAACCCAGATCCAAGGTCCCATCTTCTATATATTTTGGCATTTCCTGCGCCCTGACGAGGGTACAGGCAATTTCATCATCATCGATATCCGGAAAATAACTGCGGCTGTCATACGTAATGCGCCAGCCGGCTCTTTTAAACAAGTCAATGGTGTTCGACTCCAAGCTTCCCTTGGGTATCCCCAGTTTCAATCTCATTATTTATAAACATCCTCCTCATTGAATACTTTTTCAGAAACGATATCAACCTGCCCATTTTTCAATCTTCTAAAAAAACACGACCGATATCCCATATGGCAGGCGGCGCCTCCAACCTGTTCCACTTTCAGTAAAATCGTGTCCTCATCGCAATCAATGAGTATTTCCTTCACCATCTGTACGTTCCCCGATGTTTCCCCTTTCAGCCATAACTGCTTTCGAGAACGGCTCCAATAGGTCGCTTTGCCGGTTTCCAGGGTTTTTAACCATGCTTCACGATTCATATAAGCCAACATTAATATGTCCTTGGTCTCATAATCCTGGGCAATGGCAGGCACCAATCCGTTATCCTTCGCAAAATCGGGTTCAATCATTTATAAAACTCCTTTTTATCAATACTTATGCTCCTTCAGACCTTGGGACGCCTATGCTAATTTAAGAGTCTTTTTTTATCAAGCTTTTTTTCCTTGTTTTTCCTTGACTTTCATTGTCTTTAATCGTATTTTTTCGAACTATCATCGTAAATACGCTCATCCATAAATGAGCAACGAAATAATTTGGAACAAACAGTAATGCGATGAAGCCGGTTTTCGCAAGGAGGATGAGAAGATGACATTGCTGTTCGGTGGCGGCGTTGCGGCGGTACTGGGGCTCATTGGCCTCATAGCCTGGTGGTCAAATTTTATTGAGTTGATCAAGGGCGGCCTTCCGCTGGTCATGTTGCTGGGCGGTATCCTGGCCATGTATATTGGATTCGACAACCTTCAAGAAAAACTCAATGAGGAAAGACAAAGGCAGGACGAAAGGCTTGAAAAAGCAAAAGAAGAAATGGAAACGGCAAAAGCTCAGGCTGATCAATATAAAGAGGAACTTGAAAAACTGAAAGCGGAATCCGGCAAAGGCCAATAAGACACAAAACAATCAAAATACGCTTGACCGAACAGGACGTATAATGTATCAGCTTCGGTCATACCATCGACAATGAAGAAATAATCTGATAACAGATAAAAAGAGATGTCTCCATGAATCAACATATTCCCATTCCTGACAGATTTTTATCCCCGGTAACCTACCTCATAATCTATATGTATTGATGCCTGCTGTTCGTCTTTGGCCAAACAGACGGGCATGCAGGCTGACCCTTCAAACCGCGTCATGTAATCCGTATTATTTGGAAAGCTTAACAAACCCATAACCCGCAGGGTAAAAGGTCCCAGCTGTTTATTTATAGGATTTTTTTAGTTTATATTTCAATCGCTGACACACATGAGTTCAAGACGGCGTCACGATTGAAAAGATTAAAAATAAAAAGGAGTGAATCATGAAAAAAATTGTCTTTGTCTTAATTTTATCTGTTTTGTTTGTCTTTACGGCCACTGGCCTACCCGCCGTTTCAGAAACCCAGGCCAAAACCATCAACCTCACTTACAGCATTTTTTTCCCACCGACCCACGGCCAGAATAAGGCAGGGGAATCCTGGGCCCGGGAAATTGAAAAGCGAACGAATGGACAGGTTAAAATCAACGTCTATTCAGGGGGCACCTTAACGCCGGCACCGCAATGTTATGACGGCGTCGTCAAAGGCATCTCGGATATCGGTATGTCCTGTTTTGCCTATACCAGAGGGAAATTTCCTCTGATGGAAGCCCTCGATCTGCCCCACGGTTATCCCAATGGCCGGGTTGCTACCCGTGCAGCCAATGATTTTTTCAACAAATTCAAACCCACAGAGCTGGATGACGTCAAAGTTCTGTATATCCATGCCCATGGACCGGGGATCCTTCACACCATCACACCTGTCAAGAATATGGCCGATCTGAAAGGCATGAAGATCCGCTCAACGGGACTGAGCGCCAAGGTCGTGGAAGCGTTGGGAGCCGTTCCGGTAGCCATGCCCCAGGGTGGCACCTATGAAGCCCTGCAGAAAGGTGTCGTCGAAGGCACCATGACCCCCATCGAAACACTGAAGGGCTGGAAACAGGCGGAAGTGGTGAAATTCACGACGGACTGCAAAGCCGTCGGTTATACAACAGCCATGTTCATCGTTATGAACAAGAATAAATGGAACGCCCTGCCCAAAGATATCCAAAAAGTATTCGAAGACGTCAGCAGGGAATGGATTGACGTCCACGGCAAGGTTTGGGATGATTCGGATGCGGAAGGAAGAAAGTACAGCTTGAGCCTCGGGAACAAGATCATTTCCCTCTCGAAAGCGGAAAGCAAACTGTGGGCAAACGCCGTAGCTCCGATTATCGATCAATATGCGAAGACCGCAGAAGGAAATGGGCTTCCCGGGGGAAAAGCGGTTCAAGAAATTCAAAAATTAATTAAGAAATACAGCAAAGTATACAAATAAATCTTGACGATTTGAGACGGCTTTGTCAAAACACCAACAGGTGAACCGTGCGGGTAAATTAAAGGGTGAGACGGAATTGTCTTAACTTCACCACCCTGAACCTTCGCCGATAAAACCGGGGAAGATTCAGGGTGGCGATCACAACATATGAACAAAACGAAAACAAACTTTCCTGTGTAACCCTGTTACGGGTCATTGCATATCTTGGCATACACCCGAGCATGAGGAATAAAATTCATATGACGCTGTTAAGAAAATGGGCCAATCAATCAAGTCGGGGATTAAACGCCGTCGCTGCTCTGGCGATTATCATCATGATGGTATTGACGTGCGCCGATGTCGTCTTGCGTTTCTTCGGTCATCCGATATTGGGCACCTATGAAATCATCGGTTTTCTGGGTTCAGTCGTCGTTTCGTTTTCCCTTGCCTATACATCCATCGAAAAGGGCCACGTCTCCGTGGAAATTCTTATCGAAAGGTTGCCGGAAAGGCTGCAGCATTTTATTGACGGGGTTGGCTCATCGATCAGTGCCGTCCTTTTTGGTTTACTCGCCTGGCAAAGCGCCGTTTACGCGCTGGAGATAAAGCGCAGCGGCGAAGTGTCCATGACGCTGCAAATGCCCATATACCCTTTTCTTTTAGGAATCGCCGTGGGCTGTGGTTTGTTGTTTGTTGTCCTGATCTTGGACATGTTCAGATCGTTTAGAAGGGTTAACGGAAAATGACGCCTATCACCGTGGGTTTGGCGGGATTTGCCATTCTCATCCTTCTGATGTTCTTAAGAATTCCCGTCGGGTTTGTTATGGCCGTTGTCGGTTTCCTCGGCTTCGGCTGGCTTGTCTCATGGAATGCATCTTTAAGCCTCCTGGCCCGGGACTTTTTTTCCCAATTCAATTCTTATACCCTCACCGTCATCCCCCTGTTCATTCTCATGGGACAGATTTCCCATCATTCAGGCATCAGCAGCCGTCTTTTCAATGCAGCCAATAAATTTATGGGGCATCTGCCGGGCGGACTCGCCATCGCGACCATCTGGGCCTGTGCCGGCTTTTCCGCCATCTGCGGGTCAACCAGTGCAACCGCCGCCACCATGGCCTCGGTGACGTTGCCTCAAATGCAAAAATATCGTTATGATCCGTCACTGGCTACCGGTGTCGTGGCGGCAGGCGGTAGCCTTGGCGTTCTCATCCCGCCCAGCACGATCTTCATCGTTTATGGCATCATGACGGAACAGTCCGTGGGTAAACTATTCATGGCGGGCATTCTGCCGGGTATTATCCTGACTCTGATGTTCATCCTGACCATTTTTATCTGGACGCGTTTGCGGCCGGGACTTTGCGAGCAGGCACCCAGGGCGTCATGGTCGGAAAGAATCTCTTCCCTGTCCGGCGTTATAGAAACCCTCATCCTGTTTATCTTAGTGATGGGCGGTCTCTTCGTCGGTTTTTTTACGCCGACGGAAGCCTCTGCTGTCGGCGCTTTGGGAACCGTTGTCATCGCCTTTGTCGGGGGACATTTATCCTGGTCTAATTTAATCAGATCTCTCGCCGAAACCACCCGAATATCCTGTATGATCATGATTATTGTAGCAGGCGCCACGGTATTCGGACATTTTCTGGCCGTGACAACCATGCCCGCACAAATCGGGATCTGGGTATCGGAGCTTAACCTGCCGTCACCGGTCATTATCGGTCTGGTCATCCTGATTTATCTTTTGTTAGGATGCCTCATGGATTCTCTCGCCATGATCATGCTGACCATACCCATTTTTTATCCCGTCATTCTGGCTCTGGGTTATGACCCCATCTGGTTCGGCGTCGTCATTGTCATTGTCGCGGAAATGGGCGTCATCACACCGCCCATCGGCATTAACGCCTATGTCGTCGCCGGCGTCGCCCGCGACGTTCCTATCCACATCATATTCAAAGGCACCGTCCATATGCTGGCCGCTCAATTGGCGACAGCCTTCCTCCTGCTCCTGTTCCCCAAACTTGCCCTATATCTCCCGAGCCTGATGAAGTAGAGCAGTCCATCGGACCATGCCATTATAAGCTTGAAATCAGTCAAGACCGTATGGTATGGCTTCGTAACCTGATATATTTTCAAACCATTCAGAGGATTTGTGTGCTCCGATTAAAAAGCCATATTCTGCCTGTTTTATTATTTGCCATTGTCGTGATATTTCTTGTCAGCAGTTGCAGTACAGCACCCCGAGGAAAGGGGCGGAAGGAATTCGTCCGCCGGATGCTGGTGACGGCCTATGACACCGGTTCGAAATCGACGGGCTGGAAAAGAAAATTCGGTTGTTGCCTCATGCCGCCCGTTTATGCCTATGGACCCAATAAAGGCAAGAGAAAAGCTGTGGGAATCACCTCAAGCGGCACCAAGGCGAAAAAAGGCACCATCGCTGCGGATATCAAGCGTTATCCCTACGGCACCAAAATGTACGTCCCCGGCTACGGTTGGGGAATCGTTGAAGATACGGGAAGCGCCATCGTCGGAGATCACGTCGACGTGTTCTTCAAAGATCACGATGACGCCATGGAATGGGGCCGGAAGCATCTGAATGTAACGATTATCAAGCCCTGATGAGTTGAAATAAACGGAGTTTTCATTTTATAAAGATATTTGTCACCCATCACAATATTTTTGGAGTACTACATGGACTATTTTTTCCATCCCAAGAGCATTGCCGTTATCGGCGCCACACCGACCAGATTCAAGAATGGTTATTCCATCCTGAGAAACCTGATGAGCGGCTATGAAGGCAAAGTCTATCCGGTCAATCCCCGCTATGAAGAGGCCCTCGGCTTTCCCTGCTATCCCAACGTCAAAGCGATCCCCGGCAAGGTCGATCTGGCCATCATCATCGTGCCGGCCGCCATGGTGCCGGAGGCGGTGGAAGACTGCGCCGCCAAGGGGGTGCCCGGCGTCATGATCGAATCGGGAGGGTTCGCGGAAATCGGTCCCAACGGCAAAATTCTCCAGGACCGGCTGGTGGAAATCGCCGTAGAGACCGGCATCCGAATCTGGGGCCCCAACTGTATGGGCCTGGTCGACGCCAAACACGGGCACGTCTTCTCCTTCATGCATTCCAAGAAATTCCGGGCGCAGCTGACGGCGGGTAAAGTCTCCCTTGTCGTTCAGAGCGGTATGCTGTCGGCGGCCTTCCTCGTGGATCTCATGAGCAACGGCCTGATGGGCATCAGCAAGGCCTGTTCCGTCGGCAATAAGGTCGACGTCAATGAATGCGATCTGTTGGAATATCTGCTGGCCGATCCGGATACGGATGTCGTAGGGCTTTATCTGGAGTCTTTCGTGAACGGCCGACGCTTCATGGATCTGTGCAAAAAGAGTCCAAAACCGGTGGTCGTTCTCAAGGGAGGCAAGAGCAAAAAGGGCGCGGAAGCTGCCATGAGCCATACGGCAAGCCTGGCGGGAAATCAGCGGATTATCTCCGGCGCCCTGGCCCAGGCGGGCGTTATCGAAGCGAAAGACTTCCGGCAAATGGCGGATCTCTGCCGCACCCTCGCCCTCGTCCCGCCAAGACCGGCCGGACAGACCGGCCGCATCGCCGTCCTTACCTTCAGCGGCGGTTCAGGCATTCTCGCGGCGGATTTTATCGACGAAATGGGCTTATCGATTGCCGACCTGTCCGAAGAAATCTACGATAAATTAAGGAGGCTCTTTCCGGAATGGAGGCCTGTTTCCAATCCCGTTGACCTGTACCCGGTCATCGAAGACGGCACGGATGTCTTCAGTGAAGCGGTCAAGGCCGCCCTGGCGGACCCCGGTGTCGACGCCGTTTTCTTTCACAGCAACACGGGCGAAGCAGAACACGTATCAAAGATGGCGGCGCTGTCCAAAGCGGCTGGTAAGCCCGTATTTATCTGGACCCTGGGAACCAAGGAAAACACCTACGACATGCAAATCACCGCCCGTTCCTGCGATCTCCCGGTTTACCAGGAGATCTACCGGGCCTGTGAATGCATGGCGGCTGTTTTTAAGCAAAAAAAGCCTGTGGATAAAGCGACAGCCATTGAAGGAAAAGGAAAGGCTGTTTCCCTGACGGGTGAGCTCAGCCATCTCATCGCCACCGAAACAGGCCCGCTGGACGAATATGTTTCAAAAAACATCCTCAAAGCCTGCAGCGTGCCGACGGTTGAAGAGGCCGTCGCCAGCAGTGCGGCTCAGGCCAAAGAATACGCCGCAAAAATGGGCATGCCCGTCGTCATGAAAGGCCTGCAGCCCGGAGGCGTCCATAAAACGGAGCTGGGGCTTGTCCAGCTCGACATCAAGACCGGCCAGGCCGCGGGAAGGACCTTCCGCGACCTCAAGAAAAAAATGCAAGGCAATGGACAGGTCCTGATACAAAAGCAGGCGGCAGGCAAAGTCGAGTTAATTGTCGGCCTCATCCGCGACCCGCAATTCGGACCCTGCGTCATGTTCGGCGTCGGCGGTGTCATGGCGGAGATCTTGAACGATGTCGTTTTTGCCGTAGCGCCCCTGAAACACCACGATGCCCTGAATCTGATCGGACGCCTGCGCAGCCGGAAGCTTCTTGACGGCTTCCGCGGCGCACCGCCGGTCAATCGGGAAGAGATGGCCCGCATACTGATGGCCGTCGGCAACCTTGGCGTGGCCTGTCCCCGGATTGCCGAGATCGACATCAATCCGCTGATGATTACGGACCGGGGTGCTGTCGCTGTCGATGCAACGATTGTTCTGAAATAGAAAATCACTTATCATTGTTTAAAAACCGTACCGTTAACTTAATCACCTTTACCGGGGAGGTTTGAAAATGAATATTGCAGTCATCGGCGTCGGCGGTGTCGGAGGATACTTTGGCGGAAAATTAGCGCAACTGCTTCCCCGCAAAAGCGACCTGAACATTTATTTCATCGCTCGGCATCGGCACCTCGAAGAAATCAAAAAGAACGGCCTTCTGCTTGACACGGATGACGGACAGATGATTTGCCGGCCGACCGGTGCGACTGACGCTATATCCGAACTTCCCGTCCTGGACTGGTGCCTGATCTGCGTCAAAAGCTACGATTTGGAGAACGCCCTCATGCAACTCAAAGACAAGATTGCCGACCGCACCATGATATTGCCGCTTCTCAACGGCGTCGATATTTACGAAAGAATCCGCTCTGTCATTGCCAACGGCATTGTTTTCCCCTCCTGCGTCTATATCGGAACGCATATCGAAAAGCCCGGGAAAGTGACCCAGCAGGGCGGCGCCGGCATCATCCACTTCGGCAAAGACCCGGCAAATGATTATGTTGATCCTGAAATATTTCGTTTACTGGATGAGGCGCAGATCAGATACAACTGGACGGAAAATCCCTATATTGAAATCTGGAGTAAATTTGTTTTCATCGGCGCCTTCGGCCTAGTGACGGCAAATTTCAACAAAACACTGGGCGAGGTCATGGAATCCGAAGAACTGAGCGGCTACGTCAAAGACATCATGCGGGAAATCGTCGCCATCACCGCGAAAAAAAATGTGGCTCTGCCGCCCACGATCGTCGATGATTCCTACTTAAAAGGCCACAATTTCCCTTACGAATTGAAGACTTCTTTTCAGAGAGACGTTGAGATAACTGATAAACCGGACGAAAGAGACCTGTTCGGCGGGACCGTCATCCGGATGGGAAAAGACCTGGGGGTTCCCGTCAAAACGACGCAGTTTATATATGACGCGTTGCAGCAAAAGAAGAAAGTGCCTAAATAAACACAACCACAGGCGGTCGCTCGATAAAAATAAAAGCCAACCCCTCGAGGACTTGGAATAACATTTATGCAGAAAAGGAGAAAAAATCGATGAAACCGATTCAAGTGATATCCGGACAGGAAGTTGTTTTTTCCGATCCGCTGCCCGACGTGCATGTGGCTTCGTTGCCCATTGCCGGCTGCGCCTGGATCGATACCGCAGATGGGGTTGTTCTCGTCGACACCCTGATCAGCTACCGTGCCGCTGTGCAGACGGCAGAAAGGATCAAAGGACCCATCAAGTACATCATTTATACGCATGGCCACCTTGATCATGTTTCCGGTTCTGCGGCATTCATCAAAGATAATCCCGTCATCATCGCCAATCAGTATCTGCCGGATCGGCTGGACAATTACAAAATGCTCTGCCGGCACCGGTCCCGCATCAGTGCCCAGCAGTTCAATATGCCCGACACGCCGGACAAGATGCGCGAAAATCTGGAAAAGATCGTCTATCCGACACAGACATTCTTGGGCGACATGACCATCCAACTGGGCGGCAAAAAATTCGAACTGCATACGGCCCGGGCGGAAACCGATGACGTCTGCTGGATTTGGGTGCCGGAAATCCGATCGGCCTTCATCGGCGATTTAATCATCGGATCATTCCCCAATATCGGCAACCCGTGGAAACCGACCCGTTTCGCCCTGGACTGGGCCAAAACTCTGGAAAAAGTCCGCGCCCTCAATCCGGAATATCTTTTCTGCAACGGTGCCGGAATTCTTTATCAGGGCAGGCAGGTACAGGAAGCCCTGGACGATCATATCGAGGTCATCCGGAATCTGCACGACCAGGTCGTCGATTGCATCAATCGGGATATGCACATAACCGAAATGATTCATACCGTCAAAATTCCCGAACATCTGAAAAACAGCCCTTATCTTCCTTCCGCTTATTCCCGGCCGGAATTTTTTGTTTACAATGTCCACCGCTGGTATCACGGCTACTTTGACGGGAATCCGGCCAACATTCTCCCGAGACCGGAAAAAGAGATGAAGACCGCCCTTCTCGAACTGATCGGCGATACGGACAGGGTATTGCGTAAAACCAGGGATCTGATGCAGGAGGGCAAGGCCCAATTGGCGCTGCAGGTGCTGGATATCCTGATCGGTGCAGAACCTGAAAACATTGAGGGGCGAAAATTGAGAATCGAGCTGTTGGAGATTCTGGGAAAAGAAGACATCTGTCTAATGTCCCGAAACTCCTGGGTCTATTTTATCGAACAGGATAAAACTTTCCTGAGGTCCAAAGGTATCGACGTCTAACTGCCGCCGGCACCCTGATTATTCAACAGATTTGATTAACCCGGATAAAAGAGATCTGTTCGGGGTCGTCTTACTTCAGCTTCCTTACGGGGATCCGGCCATCCGGTGGCAGGTCGCCAGGCATGCCGGGTCTATGTCGCACCCGGCGGAAATAATTTTTCTTTCAGTCTTTAAAGAGATGACAAGAAACAAAATGATGGGAATCCACCTCTTTCAATTGAGGAATCCGGCTACTGCATTCGGGCATGGCTTCCGGACATCGGGTATGAAACCGGCATCCGCTCGGAGGGAACATAGGACTGGGAATTTCACCTTTTAAGACAATGTGTTCTCGTGTCGCCTCCAAGCGCGGATCGGGGATGGGAACAGCGGATAATAGTGCTTTCGTATAGGGATGCAGCGGATTTCGATAAAGATCGATACGGGAGGCAACTTCAACCAGTTTCCCCAGGTACATGACCGCAATCCGGTCGCTGATATGGCGCACCACGGCCAGATCATGGGCGATAAACAAATACGTCAGGTTTAGTTTTTCCTGTATCTCTTCAATCAGGTTAATCACTTGGGCCTGGATGGATACATCTAATGCCGACACGGGTTCGTCACAGATAATCAGTTTGGGGTTAACCGCCAATGCCCTGGCAATACCGATTCGTTGTCGTTGACCGCCGCTGAATTCATGAGGAAAGCGTTCGGCCATGGACGGCATTAATCCCACCATCTGAAGCAACTCCTCCACCCGTTCCTTATTTTCTTTTCTGTTATTTGTCAGTTTATGGGCAATCAGCGGTTCCTCAATGATATTACCAATTTTCATTCGAGGATTGAGAGAACTGAATGGATCTTGAAAAATCATCTGCATTTCACGACGCAGTTTTCGTCTTTCGTTTTTCTCTAAACCGGTGATGTCCTTCCCTTCAAATATGATCTTCCCGGCCGTCGGCGGTTCGATCTGCAATATTGCTTGGCCGGCCGTCGTTTTACCGCTGCCGCTTTCTCCGACCAGACCCAGGGTCTCACCTTTCAAGATTTTAAAGCTGACATCATCGACCGCCTTTACTTCTCCCACTTTTTTCTTAATCAGCGTCCCTCGATGTACCGGAAAATAGACCCTTAAATTTTCAACCTCTAATAAATTCTTATTTTCCACTTTTTATGTCCACCCAACATGCTTTTTTATGATTTTTATCAACCGGTTCCAAAACAGGGGTTTCGTGTAAACATTTTTCTACCGCGTATTTACAACGTGGATGAAAGGGGCATCCCTCGGGTAGATTAGCCAAATCCGGGGGTTGACCTTCGATGGGGATTAATTTCTGTTTTACATCCTGATCCATCCGGGGGACGGAAGCCATCAAACCAATCGTATAGGGATGTTGTGGATTCTCATAAATATCGATTGAAGATCCCATTTCCACAATACGTCCGGCGTACATAACATTTACCCTATTGGCGTACCTCGCCACAACTCCCAGGTTATGGGTAATAATGATGAGCGACATACCATGCTCTTTGGTGAGTCCTTTTAACAATTCCAAAAGCTGGGCCTGCACGGTAACATCCAGGGCCGTTGTGGGTTCGTCGGCGATGATCAGACTGGGGTTGCATCCCATGCCCATGGATATCATCGCCCGCTGTCGCATCCCGCCGCTGAAATGGTGGGGATAGGCTTGTGCCCGAAGTTCGGCTTCCGGAATCTTAACACTTTCCAACAGTTTTACCGCCTGTTGCAGGGCCGCTTTTTTTTTCATATTTTGATGGATTTCCAAAGGTTCGGAAACCTGACGGCCGACGGTTAACAGGGGATTCAACGATGTCATCGGCTCCTGAAAGATCATCGCGATGTGATTACCCCGAATATTGCGCATCTCCTCTTCTTTGATTTTTAATAGATCCCGTCCCTCAAAGATAACCTGACCGTCGACAATTTTACCGGGGGGATAAGGGATTAACCGCAGGATGGATAAGGCACTGACACTTTTCCCGCAACCGCTTTCACCAACCAATCCCAGGGTCTCTCCCTCTTCGAGATCGTAGGATACGCCGTCAACCGCTCTGACCAATCCGTCATCCGTTAAAAAATAGGTTTTTAAATTCTTCACTTCCAGCAGTTTCGCCATATCGGATCTTATTTCCTCCCTTGGGATCTCATTAATCGTCAAATCCCATTTTCTTTTTCAGTTTCTGATCGATCCACATGCGGGCATAGATGGGTCCCACTCGGGCACATCCGACAGATCGTTCATCATATACATTTTTGACCCACGGCCAACGGACAAAATAGGAATTTTGCATGGGCAGAATGATCGATGGCGCCTGGTCCACGGCGTGGATAGCCATTTTTCTCATCTCTTCATAGCCTTCGGCTTCACTCATAGTCGGATCACTGAGAATTTCGATGAATTTCTTTTCCATTTCGGAATCATTCATCATATAAGGATTCCAGGTCTGCCGGGGTAGAAAATTCATCCGCACCATAGAATAGGGATTACTATAACTGGACGCAAAGAATAACGCTTCTTTGTGTTTTTTTCTGATCATGAGCCCAAAAAAAGCCGTCGTATCAATGGGCTCCAGTACCATATCAACGCCGACATCTTTCAAATATTTGATAATTAAGGGGGCCATTTCAGCAACGCGTTCGTTTTCGGTTGTATATTGGGCGGTGAAGGTAAAACCGTTGGGATATCCGGCTTCAGCCAAGAGCTTCTTGGCTTTTTCAGGATTATAGCTGTATAGTTCCTGGGTCGTTTTAGGCAATTTTTCAAAGGGCGTATAGACCTGAGTATAATATTTTGGAAACGGCCACGAGTATAGCCTGGCGTCTCCATCATACAATTTATCAACGATTTCCTGCTGATTAACCGCCAGATTTAAGGCCCGTCTCACACGAATATCATCAAACGGCTTCCTATCCATACGTAAAGCGATCATGAAGGTATACATCGGAGCATTTTGGTACCATATCAATTCGGGAATATCTTTTATCAATTTTTTAAAGTTTTCTCCGAAAACAAGCGGTAACATATCAAGTTTGCCCGTCCTCAATGCTGTGAGCTGGGTCGTACGATCCATAATGTTATAGGTAATCAGTTTATCGATAAACGGGAATTTATATCTCTTTCCATCAATGATCGCTGTATCCCAATAATTGGGATTTTTTGTATATTCGACGGAATGGCCCCGTCGAAAGTTCGTAATCATCATGGGGCCCGTACCCGTTGCATTGGTCCAGTGGCCCGGTTTTTCCGTTTTGGATTGTTCGGGAGCCTGGACCGCATCATAATACCCCCAGGCTGTCCGGTACGCCCAGTTGGCATTCCAGGTTTTCATATGCATGACCACCGTATATCGGTCGGTTGCTTCCCAACGATCGACAAAATCCAGGAATAGAGGTGTGGCCCGTCGGGAGTCTTTCCATCGGGTCATGCTGTATACGACATCATCGGCCGTGAATTCCCTGGCTTTCATGACATCCTTTTTTTCGATCCACTGAATCCCTTTACGCAGATGAAAAACGACACACAATGGATCTTTTTTCACTTCCCAGCTTTCAGCCAATTCTCCTCGAAGAGCGTTTTCCGGAATCCAGGTAGAGGGAAGAAAATTGAAGATATTCGATCCCCTGGGCCCCTTCTGCAAATCCCCGGCCAACAAATGCTCCATAAAAATCCCGGTATCTGCGGAATGCTGATAGGACCAATCGGCATTGTCAAAGCTTCGAGGATTTCCTCCCAGAAGTTTCAAGGTACCGCCGTACTGAGGGGTCTCTGCCCAAGCATATGGGGTGAAAAGCCAACATAAAAGAATTATTGAAAATAATATTCTCTTCAAAATATTCTTCATTTTTTACCTCCCTCTTTCGTTGGGGTTTATAAGGGGTATGATTCAAACAAAACGGCAAAAGCTGTTTTAAAACGGTTTGTGGTTATTTAAACAGTTTTTTGATCAAACGAACAAACGACCGTTTTTCCGATTCGCCGGAATAACTCCCTATTCCCCCCCGTAAACTTGGATCTAAAAGATCGTTGACCGCATCGCCAAACATGTTGATTCCGAATACGACTATCGTCAAAGCCAAACCCGGCCAGACAGATAGCATGGGATAATGAAATAAATATTTTCGCCCGGGACCGGACAGCATTCCGCCCCAACTGGGATAAGGCGCGGGAATGCCCATACCCAGAAAGCTCAAGGTCGCTTCCGCCATGATATTGCCGGCGATGGCCATGGAAAAACCGACAATGACGATATACATGATATTCGGTAGAATATGATGGGTTAATATCCTGAGAGTCGAGACACCGATAGCTTCCGCCGCTTTGACGTACACACTTTCCTTGACGGTTATCACTACGGATCGTGTAATTCTCGATGCTCCAATACTGCCAATGATCCCCAAAATCAGAATTAATTGAACAATGCCGGCCCCGACTATGGATACGAGGACCATTAAAACAACTATCGGCGGCAGACACATCCAGGCATCCACAAAACGCTGGGTATACATGTCAAACTTTCCACCGATATATCCGGTGGTAATCCCAATAATCGTTGAAATAATCGTCGCAATAGCGGTCGCGGAAAAGCCGACAATAAGAGACAATTGAGCACCATAAATAATTCGGCTGAAAATATCACGTCCCAGTTCATCCGTTCCTAAAATATGTTCGGGGGAAGGGGGATAAAAACGCATGGAAATATCTCCCGCATTATAGTGATAAGGCGCCAGAAAATCTGCAAATATACCGGTAATGAGAAGGATCAGGAAAATCATTCCCCCAAAAGCCCCCATGGGTTTTTCTCGAAATAATCGACGAACAAAATCCGGAGCGGATCCTCTTCTTATTTTTCGCTTTGAACTTGAAGCATTTTGCGCTTTATCGCTCATTAAAATAACTCCGCATCATTATTCAAAATCAGCAAATACGCTTAAATGAAGGCTTTTTTACCTGTATCGCACCCGGGGATCCAGGTAACCATAACTGATATCAACGAGAAGATTGGATAATAAAACAAAAACGGCCATAATCAGCATAACGCCCGAAACGACAGGATAATCTCGCTGAAGAACCGAGTTATATAATAACAGTCCCATCCCGGGTAAAACGAAAATGGTTTCGACAACAATTGATCCCCCGATCATTCGTGGAATCATCATCCCCAATATGGTAACAAAAGGTACCAGGGCATTTCGTAATGCATGGCGTATCACGACAACGCGTTCCTTCATTCCTTTGGCCCAGGCGGTTCTGATATAGTCTTGCCGCAATGTCTCCAACATCATGGTACGCACGAATCTCATCACAAAACCTGCCAAAACGGCCCCCTGTACAAATGCGGGTACAATAAAGGTTTTTATATTTTGCCAGGGCTCTTCGGTTAATAACGGCAAATCGATAGACGGCGAATACCCCCACCAGATGGCAGGAAAAACGATAATAACCGTGGCCAACCAGAAGTTGGGTATCGACATCCCGATGATAGCCGTCGATCGGCCAAGATAATCCAAAAACGTATCTTGGCGGATGGCCGAATAGATGCCAATGGGAATCGCTATAAATATGCCGAAAATAAGACCGATGATGTTTAGTTCGAGGGAAATGGGAATTTTATTTAGAATAAGGTCGGTTACTGCATCACCCGACCACAATGATTCTCCAAGATTACCGTGAATGACCACTTCTTTTAACCAAATGAAAAACTGAATGTATACGGGCTTGTCAAACCCCAGGGCCGCTTCAATGGATTGGCGGGTAACCTCTACTTCACCGACATCCGCATTAATGAGAATTAAGTCGATGACACTTCCGGGAATGAAGCGCATCATGCAGAAAATAATAAGAACCGCGATAAACAGAGTAGGAATAATCGCAATAAGCCGCCTGATCAGATAGGCCCGCATTTACACCCCCATGGTTCGATATTAAACAACTACGTATCAGTGAAAAAGAGATGATTTTCTCAAGAATGTGAAAGACTGAAATTAGTTACAGAAGCCAAGTCTTTTCGCATTTCCAATGTTATCAATATTCAGTCGCACTATTTAGAAATTCTTAGGAATCATACTGCACAGTTTTGAATCCTATCCACAAAAAAACAGATGTCAAGCATATAAATTATGAAGGCATAATTTTAATATCTTATGGATTATAGAAGACCAACTCTTTACAGCAAAGCAACAAAATGGATGACAAAATATCGTGACGTCACGATTTAAGGCATCTCATGGTAAATATTTTGTATATCGGAATCGCAAATGTCAGACTGCAATTTCAGCAAAAAACAGTTCCGCTGAAATATCATAAGAAGATAACAGATTGCAAGAAACATAATCATTGACAGCATGCCGGCTCCTTTTTTTTTGATAATCCGATTTCCGACCGTGAGATTTTATCTTTTTATCATTTTCCAAAACAACAAATTTCATTGACAACAGAAAAACAAAGTGTTTAAAAAACCAGCATTCCCAACATCTTATAAAAAGTTCCTGAAACGGCACCTGCTTTCGACCCGTTGAATCATTAAAATAGTTGTCACCCGGACAACCCGACCGGATGCACGGTGAAATCGATCAATCTTGAAATCTTTTAACATGGTTGTTTATCGAAAATTATTCTCAGGCAATGATTGCCGAGACGAAAGGAGAAGGTATGGATTTACGGCTTAAAGGTAAAAAAGCTATTGTAACCGGGGGAACCAGAGGAATCGGACGCGCTATCGTTGAAACACTGGCCGACGAAGGATGCGCCGTCGCTTTTTGCGCTCGAAACGCCGAGCAGATCGCACAAGCGGTTGATGCTTTAAAATCAAAGGGGGTTTCGGCCTATGGCGGCGTTGTGGACATTGCCGACGGGAACGCTCTGAAAGCGTGGATTGTGAAAACGGGCGAGACGCTCGGGGGTCTGGACATTCTCATCTCCAGCGCCGGCGCTATGGCCATGGGCTCGAACGAAGCCTCCTGGATGAAAAACCTGCAAATCGATATCTTCGGGGCCGTCAACTCGGTGGAAGCGGCGCTGCCGATGCTGGAAGCATCAGCCGGACAATCGGGAGATGCCGCCATTGTCGCCATCGGCTCGACCGCCGCCGTCAATGCCATGATGCCTTCGTCATACGGCGCCGTTAAAGGTGCCCTGGTTCACTATATCAGGGGTGTGGCCAAGCAGAACGCGCCAAAACATGTGCGGGCCAACGTGGTTTCGCCCGGCATGGTGTATTTTAAGGGAGGTGTCTGGAACACGACGGAGCAGCGATCACCCGAGTATTTCAAAACCAGTCTGGCCCGGAACCCGATGGGACGCATGGCCACCCCCCAGGATATTGCCAGTGCGGCTGTTTTTCTGGCCAGCCCCTGTTCATCTTTTACAACGGGCATTAATATGATCGTCGATGGGGCCATGACGGACAGGGTTAATTATTGAGAAGAAAAAAATAAACATCATTATCGGACCATTTACCAAGTATGCCGACATGATCTATTGACGGGGAAACGACCATGGAAAAAGTGCTGATTACGGGAGCTACGGGTTTTATCGGCGGAAATCTGGTCAAGGGAAACCTGGCGAAAGGCAACCGGGTGAGGGCCCTGGCGCTTACCGGAGATCCGGGTGCGGTTTCGCTTAAGACACAGGGCGTGGAGGTCGCAGAGGGGGATGTCCGCGATTTTGCGTCGGTAAAAAAAGCGGTGGACGGCATGGAGATCGTGTTCCACTGCGCGGCCGTTGTCACGGACTGGGCGCCGAAGCGCCTCTTCCGGGAGGTCACGGTCGACGGCGCCGAGAACATGTGCCGGGCGGCCGGCGAGGCCGGGGTCTCACGGTTTGTGGACATCAGTACGTGCGATGTCTTCGGGATCGATGAAGACCACGTCATGGACGAGAGCTTTCCACTGCGCCCCTGGAAAGAGCCCTACCCCGATTACAAAATAAAATCGGAAGAGATCATGTGGCGATATCACCGGGAAAAAGGTCTTCCCGTTACCATGGTGTACCCCTGCTGGGTCTTCGGAGAAGGAGATCAGACCTTCGTGCCCCTTCTGGCCGACGCCATTATCAAAAAAGAGCTGATCTTCTGGCGCCGGGATGCCCTGGTGTGGCCCACCTATATCGAAAACCTCGTGGACCTCCTGCTGCTTATCTCGGAGGACCCTCGCGCCGTGGGCAACGGTTACCTGGTCCATGACGGAGAATGCACAACCCTGCAGGAATTCTGCACCGAAATCGCCCGGGCGATGGGCGTGCCTCCCGCCACGACACATATCCCTTACGGCCTGGCCTACGCGGCATCATGGATCATGGAGCTTTTGTGGAAGATGCTGCGCATTCAAAAAAGGCCTCTTCTGACGACCTATACGGTGAAAAACCTGGGGTCGCGCTTTCACTTCAGCATCGACAAGGCCCGACGAGAATTGGGATGGACGCCGAAGATACCATACCGGGAGGGAATGGCCGTGACCATGAAATGGCTCAAGACCCTCGACCTGACAGCACTCAAACAAAAATAAAAGCACAAGGGTCTATCATGCGCTCTGTGTGACAGCCCGCAGCAAAATCAAAATGCGGGAACGGTCAGGGAGCAGACAGAAAGTCCGATCTCGAACCTTGACGATAAAAAATAAAAGGATGGTCCTATTTATCGATTTGTATTCTCGATCGAAATAAAACCATCCCCTTTTGGTTTTATAATGATTACAATTATTTCGTTTTATTTAGCGCACACCACCGGACATTTTGCTTCCAGAATAACGTACTGCGCGTCGGAACCAAACAACAATTTTCCGACCTTGGACTTTTTCTCAATACCGATAATGATTTCGTCCATTTTGTTGTCATTGGCGTATTCGACCAGATCTTCTCCGGGCGTCAGGCCTCGAACGAGAAGCTCCGTTTCGCAGGTAATTCCTTCATCCTCCAAAGATTTTTTTACTTCGGCCAGATGTTTTTTGATGTCTTCCACCTCAACCGCAGTACCTTCCGTTACGGCAACGGCGGAACTGACAATATTCAGACTGGCATTGAACGCTAACGCATGTTGTTTAGCCACTTTGAGAATGTTCTGATTTCCCCCGGGGATACCCCTATAGCCGACCAGTATTTTCTTCATAACTCTCCTCCTGTCCTTTCGTGATAAACCAATTTTGAGATTTGTCTGAAAAAGCCATTCGGCGATTTCCGACATCCGCTCGTCCAGTCTGCCTCCGCCTGTTCGCCATGAGCCTCATTGGTCATACTATAAAACAACTGACCTTGGCACCGATATTATCATTATATATATGGAAGTCGCTATTATGTGTCAATTATTTTCTTTGCTGCGGGATAACTCCACGAAAAAAAATCATGCTGAAGCAGCAAATCTTACAAAATTTGGTATTATCGGGAATATACATTTACTGATAATAAACGTTGAACATGTCGGGAAGCTTCGGGCAATCCAATCGTTCAATGTTCAATCCCGCGCTGTACGAGGGATACTTTAAGCTTCTTTTGGGATAGAATCGGTAATGGGCCGTCACACAAAACCGCTCACCCAATGAGTAAATCGTGAAGCTGCAGTTCAATTCTATTTTATTCTTATCGGTCCTTCTTGTAATCAGCTCGCTGTTACTTACGGCACTTCTGACCAACGTCCTGTCTATATAAAGATATAACGTAAAATTGCTGTCACCGGTAATCGACATATCCGCCTTAATCCGGTGTTCGGATTTATCCAATCCGATAAAGCTGCCCTCTCTCGAAAAATCCGTGACCAGCCGTTTTAAATTCACAGCCCCCCAACTGCCCCGCACGGGAGTGCATTTGCAATACTGTTCCACAAACTCCTTTTCTTTCAAAAAGGCATCAAGCTTTGCTATGTACTTTGAGTTCGGATAATAGGCTTTCAGCTTCTCATAAATCTCATTTTCATTTCCTTTTCCCAGACCCCACACTATTTTATAGTACATGGCTTCCGCTACGGCATCATCATCTTTGCTGTTTTTGATGATGTCCGTTATGATATCCTCGGCCTTGTTTTTCTCTTTTCTGTCAACGAGACTCTTGGCGTATCTGAGTTCCTTCGTTTCAATACCTTCCTGCACCGTCTCAACTTTTCCAACCAGGATGACCAGATAGGTTCCATCCTGCTGATAACCGACATCGATTATATTATAACCCGGCAGCAGCAATGCTTCAGCCTTGGACTCAATATAATCAGAATTCAGGACCAAATCCTTCACGTTGGTTATCGCCTTGATTCTCACCCCCGCTCGTTCGATGGCTTCACGTTTGGCAAACAGCACGGCCTCCTTGTAATCCTGCTGCTTTGTTGTTTTTATACCATCATCAACGCCTTTGATCTGAACATCAATCGTTTCAGCATGGGATATACAGGGAATTACCAGTAATGCAATCAGTGCGATGGACAATACTTTTTGCATGTTTCATTTCCTTTGTTTTTCAGCCGCCGGCCGGTCGCGGGATAAATGGATATTTAAAAAAGATTAATTATATCGAACTGAATTTGTATTGTTTTTTTAAACTGATGGTTTTTGCATTGTCAAGACAAAAAGCTGGATTATTTCATCATCGCTATGATTTCAATATATCGGAACTGGTCAAAGAAGACCTGAAAATGGCGTCACAGTTTGGTCCTCGTCCGGCTCCCGGTCTGATTTAACCCCGGCAATCTTCGCTTCTGAAAGAAAACGAAATCCGCAAACGCCTAAGGTTTATCAACAAATTTCAGGGATTCAAACTGGCTGCCAAGTTTATCCATGAAATCGGCAAGGGCGCGGAACCCGTTTGCGTGCAGGACTTTTTCGACCTCGGTCACGGCTTTCGGTTCGCAGCCGGTTTGGGGGTGGCAGCCGGTATACTGTCCGCAGGTCTTCCGGCAGCGGATGCGGCATCAGACAAAGGAGTGACTCTCCCGACGGATTCCGGGCGATTGACAATCTGCTTCTTATCAATGTCAAAGAGGAAAACACGGAAATCGACATCCGTCGACGATTCCGTGCCGTCAGTTTTGACGCGATAGAATCCGTCCTCCAGATCACGGCCAACGCCTGTCATGAATACACTCACCTGGCCGATGACGATCTTGACATGCCGCTCAAGGAGATCGCGGCCGGCTTGTTCGGCGAGGACACGCAATACGACGATCTTATTGGCGGCGCCGGAGTCGGAGCGAACCCCGTCCTGGTGAGGATAAGATCGACGTTATTGTTGCCGGTGGATTTGATGTCGGTGCGATCAACATCGATGACTGGATTTTGTGAAAGCCCCAGGCAAAAGGTCCCGCCAATGGCAAAATCGTTATTGGTGCTTTGTACGGAAATCAGCGGGTATGCGGGCGGACGGGAGAAACCCCGGCCCGCATTGGGGTTGGAGACCTGGACAAAAAGGCCTGCCAGCCATCGCGCAGCTCGGCCTTGCTGAGGTCGACCCAGTCGGCGCCGGAAACCTCGGCGGGAAAAAAGATGTTACGTGTAGCCTCGGGCGAGGCGGACTGCCCGTCGGCATGCGGCATGACCCTAGCTTTCAAAAAATGCCGTCCCGGCCATCGAGAAGGATTCAGGAAAAAAATATAGAATTTGACTAAAAATGCTGCTAAATCGATTCATCAAGGTGCCATCTTTCAGGATTTATTTTCTTTTTGCTACGACACTTCCTCTACCTGATTGCTGACCCTTTTTGAATTACCAAGAAATATTTTGGCAAATGTAATTAATGATTGAGTACAATTGAAAGGTGCGATGGATGAGAGTGGTAAGTGATTTTGCCGGCGATTACAAAGACGGATATAATTCTTCACTCAATATCGAAGAGTTTTCTAATGATGATGTCGATACAGTTTTCTTTTACGGTATCCAGTGTGGTATAGACAAGAAACTTCTTGATCTTCACAAACATTATCGAAGAAAGATACTTCTGGATTTATGGAGCCCCTGTGCATTTTTCACCAATCCTGGTCATTTCAATATAATTAATGGATTTGATGAAATTTATTCAATTTGTCCCTTTACCAGTCAATGGACAAACACTCAAGTTGGCAAAAAATTGATGAAATACGCTTTCTATCCGGTAAATCCCCAATCTATAAAGCCTGACAGTTTCAATAAATTATTTGATGTCGTGTATGCAGGAAGTATTATTAGTTATGAACATATTAAAATGATTGACACTATTTCAAACTTTAAATATATTTTCGTAACCCAAGACAAAACAAATAAGGCAACTCATATCAATATTTCCAATGCTTTGAAAATTAATTTGACAGCACAATCAAAAATAGGAATAGTTTTAAACAAATTGTATTTAAGCAATGAACATTTTATCAATCTGCAAAAGTATGATGGCTGGGGAAATAATATTGCATTTAATCACGTTGTTGATTATGCCGGTAACAAAAGTTTAATTAAATGGCAGTTGAAAAGAGTCATTCAGCATCTTGGCAACTTGAAGTTAGAACGCATATATAATCAATTTTTTAATCCGGTAGCTCCACAAATAAAATCGAGGATTCATGAACTTGCCTTGTGTAAAACACTTATTCTTTGCCAACGTGATCTTTGGAATTTAATAGAAGATTATTATTTGCCGGGAAAAGAATTTATTTACTTTGATAGTATAGATGATTTGAATACGATAATTCCGGCAATATTGGATGAGTATGACTCTTATAAAGATGTTATAGAAAATGCGTATAAAAAAGCTCGCTGTTTTACAACTGGTAATTTGGTTGCTCTGATACAAAGTGGAAATGAATTTTCAAGAAATTATTCTGATACATTTTTGACTCAAGGCTGTCCGATTAACACTTGAATAATTGCAACCGGCTGTTTGTCATGGAGTCCGATTAAAATAATATATGAAAAGGTTTTTTAATCAGAAAGGTTAAATATGCAATATTTGGTTTTAGGTTCTGCCGGATTAATCGGTCGATCATTAGTTAGATTCCTTAAAGCCCACGGTGATGTCATCGAATATGATATCGTATATGGGTGTGAGCAAGATTTAAGAAAAAAAAGCAAAATGCTTGAGGACTATGTCAGGGGATCCGATTTTATATATTTCTTGGCATGTGATATAGGCGGTGCAAAATATATATCAGAATATCAAAGTACTTTTGAATTTATTCATAATAACATCTGTATTTTAAAAGAGACTTTTGAATTATTACATAAGTATTCAAAAACCTTTATTTTCACATCAAGCGAGATGGCAAATATAAGTAGTTCGCCATATGGCTGTGTCAAATCTATTGGAGAATTTTATTGTAAAAGCCTGAACAGTCCTATTGTAAAATTATGGAATATCTATGGTGTTGAGAAAGATTTTAATTTGAGATCGCATGTTATAACGGATTTTGTTGTGAGTGCAATAAAGAATAATAGTATACATGTGATAACTGATGGAGAAGAGGAACGACAATTTTTGTATGTTGATGATTGTGTCAGATATCTGTATGCAATAGCTAATGACTATAAGAATTTGAAAATAAATCAGGAAATACATATTGCCGGCTTTAAATGGTATAAAATTAGGGATATTGCAGAAATTGTTTCACAAAAGTTCGGCACAGCCGTCAGCTTTGGAAAGCGCAAGGATCAAACGCATTTAAATTTTAAATTTGAGCCTAATAATTTTATTTTAAATTATGGACGGCCCTTAATAAGTATTGAAGAGGGAATAAGTATTATAGCCGATCATTTCAAGGCTAAATTAAATTACAAAAAAAATTTAATTGGTAGTGAATGAATATGAAAAAGATTTATGATGGTAATGTGTTGCGTCTGGTAATAAAAGCTATTAAACGTGCTTTGGGTGGCAACTCTCCAGATAGATTTGGAATCAGAACTACGTCAGATGCTATAGACGTTCTTGTTGATCAAGTTGTGAAGTTGGTATCTGCCGGTACTAAGAAGGGTGTTCTATTAGTAACTGATTTAGATAGTATATCTGATCAAATTGCCTCTATTCTTCTTAAAAAAAGATTGGCTGTTCAAAAAATATCAATACAAGAGATAGATCAACTACCCGGCAGTCATTTACAGAACATATCTTGCGTTGTTGCTGGTTTTTTGGTACTGTCAAGATTTTTGTGTAAAATGTTCATAGGCAAATTCTTTAAAGAAAGGCAGATTCTTACGCACTTTTCCTACAG
>JAFGLN010000032.1 GCA_016928025.1 Deltaproteobacteria bacterium | reverse complement strand
CGGCTGCATCAACTTCCGCAGCGCCTATACGGGCGGCCATCCCATCAGTCCGGATGTGATCCGTTTTTTTCGGGCCATCGGATTGAATCTCAAGCAGTGTTATGGCCTGACGGAAGCCGGCGGAATCTTCGAGATTCAGCCCGACAACGAGGTGAAACTGGAGACCGTCGGGAAGCCTCTGCCGGCCACGACCGTTAGAATTGCCGAAGATCAGGAAGTCCTCGTTTCGAGCCAAGCCAATTTTCAGGGGTACTATAATGACTACCAAGCGACGGAGGGCGCCTTCAGCGATGACGGCTGGCTGAAAACGGGGGATGCCGGATATATCGATGATGACGGCCATCTTCTGATCATCGGCCGGAAGGAAGATATCATCCGCAATAAAACGGGCGAGGCCTTTTCGCCGGATTTCATTGAAACGCGCCTGAAATTCAGCCCGTATATCAAAGAAGCGGTGATCTTCGGCGAGGGGCGCCCTTTCATCTCGGCCATGATCAATATCGACTTCGAAAATGTGGGAAACTGGGCTGAGGAAAATATGATTCCCTATACGACCTACATCGACCTGTCACAGCAGCCCCGGGTCGAACAGTTGATTCTGAAGGAAGTTAACGAGATCAATAAGCAGTTGCCGGACGTGATGAAAATCAGGAAATTTATCCTCCTGTACAAACTTCTGGACGCGGACGATGAGGAACTGACGCGAACGGGGAAGGTCCGCCGGCGCTTCGTGTACGGCCTTTATATTAAACTGATCGAGGCCATGTATACCGAAGCGAGGCATGTGGACGTCAAAGGGAAGGTCCGCTACCGGGACGGGCAGATCGGGGAGATTGAAACGCAGGTCAACATGATCAATGTCGAGGCTGATATTGATAAACCCGTGTATAAGGGTCATACGGCCGACCGATGAAAGTAAACGGTTCATAAGTGATGGTCCGGTAAAAAAAATCGTATTCTTCTCCCTTGGTGGGAGGGGATGAAGGGGAGGGGGATTTTCGATTTATTATGAAAAAGGAACCCGTGGTTTTCATGCTTCGTGGCGCCCCACGGGGCATGAAGGTTTTTTACGAGACCGCCATAAGTAAGAGGAGCATAAAATGGATTTTTTTCTACAACTTTTGATTAACGGGCTTTGCCTGGGATTTTTGTACGGCCTTTCCGCGATGGGTTTTGTCATGATTTTCAAGTCGTCCAGCGTCCTGAATTTTGCTCACGGTGAATTGATCGCCTTAGGGGCTTTCCTGTTTCTGGCGCTGGTGACCTGGGCCGGGATTCCCATCCCCATTTCTTTTTTACTGACCCTGGCCGTCTGTTTCTGTTTCGGCTTCATTGTGGAACGTTTTTTCCTGCGGCCCCTCATCGGGGAACCCCTGATCTTTGTCATCATGCTGACCGTCGGGTTGGCCTCCATGTTTAAAGGATTGATGCTGCTGATCTGGGGCGGGAATTTGCATACTTATCCGGATATTCTTCCCGCCTCCCTGGCCATCCAGTTGGGGCCGGTCACGATCCCCCCCGTCTATATCGCGAGCCTCGTCATCGGTCTGATTTTTCTTTCCCTGTTCGGACTGTTTTTCAAGTATTCCTCACAGGGCATCTATATGCGGTCCGTTGCCGACAACCAGCGGGCGGCCCTGTCGCTGGGCGTTCATGTCAAGAGGGTTTTTGCCCTGTCCTGGGCCATCGCTTCACTGGTGGCCGGCATGAGCGGCATCGTTCTGGGCATCATCAACGGCATCAATGTCCATAATCTGTCGGGCATCGGCCTCAAGGTGTTTCCCGTCGTGATCCTCGGTGGATTGGACAGCATCGGCGGCGCGATTATCGGCGGCCTCATCATCGGTCTTTTGGAGTCGTTTACGGGCGGCTACATTTCAACATCTTTGAGTGAGGTGGTGCCCTTTATCGTCCTGGTTTTTATTCTTTTGATCAAACCATACGGTTTATTCGGGCTGGTAGAAATCGAGCGGGTCTAAGCGATGAGAAAATTGAAATTCCACCCATCCGGAAATTTTAACGAGTATTACGCCCAAGAGCTAACCATCTTCGAGACGGACTTCGGACGTGTCAGCCTCATCGTCGGGCTCATGGCCCTTTTTGCCATTGTACCGTTAGTTCTGAGTCCCTACATGCTCTATATTGTCAACATGATCGGCATCGCGTCGATTGCGGCGATCGGCCTGAATATCCTGATCGGCTATACCGGCCAGATCTCTTTGGGGCACGGCGCTTTTTTCGGCGTCGGCGCCTATGCCGCGGCCATTCTGGCCACATCACTCGGCATGCCCTTTATCGTTGCCGTCCCGGCGGCGGGCGTCATTACCGCCCTGGTGGGCATGATTTTCGGCATACCGTCCGGCCGGCTCAAGGGTCTCTACCTGACCATCGCCACCCTGGCCGGACAGTTCATCATTGAGTACGTTCTGGTCCACTGGGAGTCGCTCACGAAAGGGACCATGGGAATCAATCTGCCCGCAGCGACCCTGTTCGGCCTGGAATTGTTCAGTGACCGCAGTTTCTTTTTTGTCATCTTTATCTCTCTGGTGATTATGGTTTTGATGGCGGTCAATCTCATGCGGACAAAATACGGTCGGGCCTTTATCGCCATCCGCGACAACGATCGCGCCGCCGAAGGCATGGGAATTCCCATCTTCCGCTACAAGCTCCTGGCGTTTGCCATCAGCTCCTTTTATGCGGGCTGTGCCGGTGGTCTCTGGGCCTTTTACATGAGAAGCATCACGACGGAGCCTTTTAATCTGAATCTGTCCATCGAGTATATTGCCATGGTCATCATCGGCGGTATGGGCAATATTGCGGGATCTATTTTCGGCGCCGTCTTTATTACTTTTTTGAATGAGGGGTTGCGTTGGGGAACGGATATCCTGATCAATTTAGGGACCTTCAGCAGCGCCGCTTTAACTATGGCGCCGCTAAGAGAATTTGTTTTCGGTTTGGCCATTGTTCTGTTCATTCTTTTTGAACCGCGGGGATTGGCGGAAGTCTGGCGCATCGTCCGTTCCAGTTTCCGGCTGTGGCCGTTTTCTTACTAAATGAAAAATTATGGAAAAAACATTACTGCAATTAAATAACATATCCGTTGTCTACTCGGACGTCATTCAGGTGCTCAAGGGCGTCTCGCTGGCCGTGGAAAAGAACCATATCGTCTCGCTGATCGGTAGTAACGGCGCAGGCAAAACGACGACCTTAAAGGCCATATCGGGTCTATTGAAACCCGAAAACGGCAAGGTCACGGATGGGACGATCATTTATGAAGCCCGGACCGTTCAGAATCAGTCGCCGGAGACCATCACCCGCCTGGGAATCATCCAGGTTCTGGAAGGCCGGCAGCCGTTTAAATATTTGACCATTGAAGAGAATCTGCGTGTCGGCACGGCAACGAAATGGGGCGAGCCTTATAAAAAGGACCTGGATATCGTTTATCACTATTTTCCGGCGTTGATTCCGCGGCGGAAGTCGCTGGCCGGATATTGCAGCGGCGGCGAGTTACAGATGCTGGTCATGGGCCGGGCGCTAATGGCCCATCCCAAGCTGCTGCTGCTGGACGAGCCGTCCCTGGGGCTGGCGCCGCTGGTCGTCAAGGAGATCTTCAGAATCATCAAGCGCATTAACGAAGAGCAGGGCTCCACCATCATTTTGGTTGAACAAAACGCCCGGATGGCCCTGCAAATCGCCCACTATGGCTATGTGATGGAAAACGGAAAGATCGTCATGGAAGGCCGGGCTACAGAGCTTGCCGCCAATCCGGATATTAAGGAATTTTATCTCGGTATGGGCGTTTCGGGGGATATGAAATCCTATAAAGATGTGAAATCTTATAAACGCCGCAAACGTTGGCTCTAATATTGATTTTTTGCTAAACAGTCAGTCGCATAGTTAATGAAGGAGATCGGCATGACGAAATATCTTGATGCTCTGGAAAAGATGGAAATGAAGGGACGACTCGATCGTAACAATCGTTTATTGTCGAAAATGGTTGCAGCGGCCTATGAAAAATCAAATCAAGTCCGAGCGATCTTTGATGATTTGAAACTCAAGCCGTCGGATATCCAGACCCTTCAGGACATAAAAAAGCTGCCCGTCATATCACGAGAAAAGCTTATCGAGCTGGAATCGGCCCAGCCGCCGTATGGCGGATTTGAAAATCCCGACGTGAAGATCGACAGGATTTTTACATCACCGGGACCGGTCTACGAGCCCCATTTGTCGGAGAGCGATCATCTGTGGGCCCGGGCCTATTTCGCCGCCGGGATCCGGGAAAGCGATATTGTGTTGAATGCCTTTTCCTACCATATGGTGGCCGCCGGTTTGACGTTTCACAACGGTCTGCGGGCAGTGGGCGCCACGGTGGTCCCTTCGGGGGTGTCCGGAACGCAGCAGCAGGTTCAACTCATGCACGATCTGGGCTGCACGGCCTTCACCGGTACGCCCAGTTTCCTGATGGCGATTATCCGGAAGGCGGAAGAAATGGGTTATGATTTCAAGAAAGATTTCCGGATTAAAAAGGCCTGTTTTGCTGCCGAGCCGCTCCAGCCGGCTTTGCGGCAAGCCTTTGAAAACGATTACGGCATCGATACATACCAGATGTACGGCGCGACGGAGGTCGGTGACGTGGCCTATGAATGTGGACAGAAAAAAGGCTGGCATATCTGTGAAGAGGTGATTGTGGAAATCGTCAATCCCGCCGATGGGAAGGAGGTCGAGCCCGGTGCGCTGGGAGAGGTTGTGGTCACCCGGTTCAATCACATCTTTTTCCTTTTCCGCTTTGGGACCGGCGACTTGTCGCGGCTTATCGCCGAACCGTGTCCGTGCGGGAGAACGTCTTTGCGCCTGGACGGCATTGCCGGTCGGGTGGGAGACGCCGTTAAGGTCCGGGGGCTTTTTGTTGCGCCCAGCCAATTAAAGAAAATCAGTGAGACCTTTAATGACGCGAAGCTGCAAATTGTTGTAAGCCGTGCCGGGCATGAAGATTTTTTGACCATTAAGTTGGAATCCGCAAATACCGGATTAGAGGAAAAGTTGAACAGTTATTTCAAGGACATTTGCACAGTCCGGGCGGACAAGGTTGAAATCTTGAAACCCGGTACCCTGGGCGAAGATCAAAAAATGATCGTTGATGAGAGGACCTGGTAATTTATTTGTGGGGTTTTATCACGCTTAAAACCCGGAAAAAAACATAAATAATGCCGGTTAAGCTGATTAAAATCATGAGACTCGAAGAGAAAAAAAAGAGGATGAACTCATGAGGATTTCCAAGTTGATAAGCGGAGACCAGATTACCGACACCAAATAAAAGAAAAAATATCGATACTAACAGAATAAACAGGTTTTTCCCCCACCATAAAAGAGCCGTCATCGTGTATCTCCCTTTGCTCTGAAGCTTGTTTATAGACGCCCCTGACTCAATTGCCGTCTTTGGATTTCCAAGGCCTTTTTGTTTAAAAGATGTTTCAAATGCTGGTCGGCACTCATAAATTCAACGGCGGTGAATTCAACATTATCCCTTTTGGAGGCCTTGGGATTGGAAAATTTGCGGACGATCTTCGCATTAACGTCCTGCTTTTCTCCGTCAATATAAAAAGCGACGGAGACAACCTGTCCTGCCTGCAGGGAGGGATCCACTGCTCTGCTGTAACATAAGCCGCCGACGGAAAAATCGATAATGGTAACCGGTCTTCTGTTGATGGATACTTTAATGCCGCTGTCCGGATCCGGTTTGACCCGAAAAAACATCCGCAAATCATAATTCCCATCGATTTTGGAAATATCCGGGGTAACCATAACAACGGCCCTGACGGTGTTTGTTGAATAAAGTTGATAGTCTCTCAGTATTTTAGTGAATTTAGCTTCCAAACCGTAACGGTCGGGACCGTCTTTTCCCTTATCGAGAAAAGTAACTTGGATGTATTTCCCCAGATATCTGGTACTTAAGGGCGGGTTGGTCTGAGAGAGAATAAGACTGTTGCCCTCGATATCATAAATAATGGCCCTGCGGACGTCCGTGTTTTCCTTTATCCAGTCTTTGTAGACGATGAGATCGCAATTTATCCCCGGTTTGAGGCTTGGTTTGTATTTTACAAGGAGATCGGCCATAGGCGGTTCATTCCTTTACTAAGCTTCCCGAAGATATTTGCTTAATAGATCGGATATTTCTGCAGGCATCTTAATCCCTTTTTCGATCAGTCTGGACTGATATTTTTTAAATGAATAAATGTGTCTGACCGAACTGATCATGATTCTGATATACTCGCGAACGCTGGCTTCGAGTTTTTTCTGCAGGTCGGGACGGGCAAGAAGGAGATTTTCGACTTTCTTGATTAACCGGAGATTGACCGGCCGACAGGTAGCCCGGTAAAAGGCAAAACGCTGAAGGTGCGTATCCTCAAGATTTTCAGACAGGATGGCCTGTTCAACCCTGTCCAGATCGAGACTGTCGCATACCTCGATTTCGAGGTTACGTTTATGCAATTCATCAAAAACCGCCTGAAGCGGCTGCGGAATGGAACAGGCGTCATTGGGATCCGGTACACATTCTTCTCCCCGCAGATAAACAATCAGATCGATGTCGGAACCGGGGTTGGCGATGCCGAAATTCAGGGAGCCGAGCAGATCGAAGGCGATGTGTATGCCCCGCTTTTCCAGTTCTCTATAGATGGTTCTTAAGTCCCTTATCATGTGCTTTGAGGTTTCCGTTTCGTGACCCAGAAAGAATTTCTTCACGCGCCTAAATCGGGAAATGGACCGGATGTGGCTTTCTCTCGGGGCCTGGTTGGAAAGTCGGTTGATGTGGTATTCATCCAGGATCAATTTCCTCAGTTCGCCTTCCGTCAGCAGGTAATCGGCCAAATCGAGAAGGCGGCTGCCCTCTAATTTACGAAGCGTTGCAACCTGAAGCGTTTTCTTTTCAATGATCAAATCGAAAAAATAACCGCCTTTTTTGACCCGGTTTACTTCGACAAAACGGCCGAAATTGGAGGGATTGAGGAAGAAGGTGCCCTGATGGTAGCGGCATCCCCACGCCTCATGGAGATGACCGCAAAATACGACCTTGGGCGATGATTCGTCGATAAAATTACGGATACCAACGCTGCCGATATTGCCGTGCCGGGGCAGGATATCCATGAAACCATAAGGCGGGTGGTGAATCAGAAGGATATCAGGCTTTTCTTCTTTGAAAAAATCATAGGGTTCGGATGACAGTTTTCCCTCACGGTAGAATTCATTAAACGGAACACTCAAATGATCCGGCACGCCGGGCGTCGTCACGCCGGCCCCGCCGTAACCGGAAATGGTCATGCCGTCAAATACCATTGATTGGCCATGCAGGTTCCAATTTTTGAGAGCGGTAACATTTAAATCCATATCGTAATTTCCCGGGATGACAGCCACTTGTTTCTCCGGGAATTTTGCAAATATCGCGGCGATTTGTTCATATTTTTTTTGTAATCGCCTTTGCGCATCATCACTGAGCCTGACATAATCAACGGCCTGGCGTCTTTGCTCCTCAGAGACGCTATTCTCGCGGCGGATGATATCATTCGCTATCGTGTAGAGGTTTCCTTCAAGGGCCTGCGTTTTTTTTATCTTATTGAAAGATTCCTGTAACTCGATAAATTGCCAGGCCCGGTCGTAAGAGGAGAATAAAGAATAAACAAGATCTCCCGCAACGAGATAGAGGTCCGCATTGGTCATTTGGAAAACCCGCTCAAGATTATTAAAAGCATCGTGGATATCCGTTACATAAATGATTCTCATGGGAAGAACCTCCCGGAACATATTTTAGAAATTATCAAGTTCTTTTCGCTTGGATATCCGTTTTTGCGGATCTAATTCCATTTTCCGCAAACGAATACTCTGCGGCGTCACTTCCACCAGTTCATCTTCAGCGATAAATTCAATAGATTGATCGAGGGAAAGTGGACGGGGCGGCCTCAGGGTCACTGTCGCCTCCGCCGTCGAACTGCGAATGTTGGTCAGCTTTTTTTCTTTCGTGATGTTGACGGACAGGTCGCCTGACCGGTTACGTTCACCGACAACCATACCGCCGTAAACCTCCGTTCCCACATCAACAAAAAGCTCTCCGCGATCAACCATGGCCAGACTGGCGTAGGGCGTCACTCGACCCTTTCTATCGGCTACGAGTGCGCCGCTCGCACGTTGCGGAATCGGCCCACACCAGGGCTCATAATCTGCGAAGAGGGTGTTGATGACGCCGGAACCTTTGGTATCCGTTAAAAAATGGCTGCGAAAACCGATGAGTCCCCGAGAGGGAATTAGAAATTCCATGTTGACCCTACCGCTGCCTTTATTGATCAGATTGACCATTCGACCCTTTCTGACGGACAGTTTCTTCGTTACGATACCGACAAATTCTTCGGGGACATCGACAAATAATCGCTCTACAGGCTCAAACGTCTTGCCGTTGATTTTTTTCGTGATAACGTCAGGCTTGGAGACCATCAATTCAAAACCTTCCCGCCTCATGGTTTCGATCAGGACGGCCATTTGCAATTCACCGCGTCCGCAAACTTCGAAAGCGTCTTTGCGTTCCTGAGGGATGATCTTTAAGGCGACATTACGAATGCTTTCATGGTAAAGACGATCAAGGAGATGGCGAGAAGTTAAATACTTTCCTTCCCTGCCGGCAAACGGACCGTTGTTCACATAAAATATCATAGAAACCGTCGGTTCATCGACGTGTATGCGCGGCAAAGGCAAAGGGTGATCCTGATCCGTAATGGTATCACCGATACTGATGGCCTCGATTCCGGCAACAGCAATAATGTCGCCGGCTTCAACTTTATCCACCGGTGTCCTTTTCAGGCCGTGAAACGTATAAAGCGCAGAAAACTTAATGCCCGGCGTTATTTCTTTTTCACCGCAGAGGGCATAAGCCGTGTTCATGATAAGCATTCCGTTCATCAGGCGTCCGATCCCAATCTGGCCGACATAATTATCATAATCGAGATTCGTTACCAGAAACTGGGTCATTTTATCATCCGCCGCTTCAGGGCCGGGGATCTCCGCACATATGGCTTCCAAAAGGGGCTTTAAATCTTCCGAGGAATCACCCGGCTTCATATGCGCTACTCCGCTTTTCGCATTGGTATAAAGGATCGGGAAATCGATCTGTTTTTCAGTGGCGTCAAGATCGATAAATAAATCGTAGACCTCGTTAATCACTTCTTCAATTCGCGCATCCAGTCGATCAATTTTATTGATCACCAGGATAATGGGCAGATTTTTAGCCAGGGCTTTTTTAACAACGAACCTTGTCTGCGGCAGAGGCCCTTCACGGGCGTCAACCAGTAAAATAGCACCGTCCACCATATTGAGGCTGCGCTCGACCTCTCCGCCGAAATCAGCATGACCGGGCGTGTCGACGATATTGATTTTGACTTTGCCATACCATATGGAGGTATTTTTTGCCATAATGGTTATACCGCGTTCCTTTTCCAGATCCAGAGAATCCATAATCCGCTCAGTAATTTCCTGATTCTCACGGAATGTGCCGGTCTGTTTGAGCATTGCGTCCACAAGGGTGGTTTTACCATGATCAACATGAGCGATAATCGCGATATTTCTGATGTATTCTTTACGCATTCAATAAGTTATCCTTTTTAACCAGTGATTTAAAGAATTTCTCATATCATCAATACCGACAAATATTCATGCTTTTTCTCTGAAAAAGTATTTTTTTTAAATAAAATCATTGCAGAAATCATCATAAAAGTATAAGAGAGGCAAGAAAACCGGCCAAAAAGACTTTGGTTTCAAAACAGTGATGTTTTTTGAAATACGTAAGGATCGTTTTCGAATCCATGAGTATGGAGATGAGATAACGCACCACCTTTGTATATTACTGCCCTTGGCGGTTGTATAAAAAACAAAATTTGAAGGAGGAAGTTTATGAACAAAGCAGATCTGGTCGGCGAAGTTGCAAAGGTTGTTCAGAAAAAAAAGGTGGCTGAAGACGTCGTAAAATGTGTTTTGGATTCAATTGCCGGCGCTCTAAAGAAAGGTGACAAGGTCACGCTCATCGGCTTTGGTACCTTCTCTGTAGCGAAAAGGGCTGCCCGGACAGGACGAAATCCTCAAACGGGTAAAGCAATCAAAATCAAGGCAAAAAAAGTTCCGAAATTTGTCGCCGGCAAAAAGCTCAAAGCCGCTGTGGCAAAATAATCTATATGAGGGCTTTTAACACGCGATGGTTAAAAGCCCTTTTTTTAATTCAGGTGCAGGGTGAGGATATAGCTTAAAAAATCTTATTGGGGTACTGGCCGACAGTAGCGGAAGGCACCATATAAATCAAACGTTACGATCTACAGGAGAGTTTCATTTTGTTCTCTGTGGCGAAATTCTCATGATATAAACCTGTCAGGGGCATCATTTCTTAATCAACTTCTCAAAAAAAAATCAGTGCTGGAAGAGTGGATAAGGTGCATTTGACGTCTCTTAAGGCGGAAAAGTCCAAAACACAAAGAATCACGGAAAGAAGGGGTGTCAAATAATGGAAAAGAAAAAAATACAGATCGGTAAAAAAGTAAAGTCTTTTTCATTGAAGGATCATAATGGTCAGGGCTTTTCCCTGTCCGAGTACCAGGGAAAAAAGAAGGTGCTCCTGTCCTTTCATCCCCTGGCCTGGACAGCGGTTTGCGCCCGGCAGATGCAGTCCCTGGAGAAGCAAAAGGAGGCCTTTGACAAATTCAACACCATAGCTGTGGGGCTCAGTGTGGACAGTGTGCCCTGTAAAAGCGCCTGGGCCAAAAGCCTGAAAATCAAGCAGACGCGCTTATTATCCGATTTTTGGCCGCATGGCGGCGTTGCCAAGTCTTTGGGGATATTGCGGGCTGACGGCATATCGGAACGAGCCAATATCCTTATTGACGAGCAGGGTAAAACCGTTTTTGTGAAAATTTATCCTCTCGGAGAGCTTCCGGATATTGTTGAGGTTATGGATGTCTTGAAGCGTTAATTAACCGAATCATTATTTGGCATCCAAAGGCTTGCTTCCGGCGCCCCCTTACCTTTTGCTGTTTCTGACCGGAATGCGACTTTCGCAGGGGACACCGGTCTGACAAAGACCACAGCCGGCATAACGCCCGATATAGCCGGAACCGCAGTCACCATCAATCCACGGTTTCTGTTTAACGAACAGGGCGTCCACGCATTTCATTTTATCATGGCCTTTTTCCGTAATCGCGCCATAGGGACAACGTTGCATACAGACGCCGCATTTGCCCGTCGCATGGAAACGACAATTGGCCAGATGATTTTTATAGGGCCGTTCCGAAGGCTTCAGTTTGAGGTCGGTAACGACGCTGCCGCAGCGCATGGCCATTCCTTTTTTGGTGATAAAGCCATCGTTGAGACTGAATGTACCCAGACCGGCGGCATAGGCCATATGTCTCTGAGACCAGTTGGAGGCGAAGCCGTCCGGCAGATTATAAATCTTGAACAAAGGTGAAATTTCCGGCGCCACGGCATGGAAACCGGCTTCTTCCAGAACGGATACCAGATGAGCGGACAGGTCATCGATGAAATCTTGTCCCTGCCAGCGTGTATGATTCCAGCGCAAAGAAGGGCCTTCTTTTTCGAGGGTGTTGCTCAAACGGGTTTGCCTGGCAATGGGCAGGATGAAGGAAACAACGCTGATTTGGCTGGGATTGAGCGCTTCGAGCTGTTTCACCTCCGTCAGGTACTTGACGAGAATTTCTCGGGGTGTGAAATGATCTGCATGAACGACTTTTTTATAGTTCAGAAAAATGGGATCGTCGCCGTCGGCAAACCCGACAAGCGGTTCATCGAAGATCGTTGCACCCCCAAATGAATCGAGCCGGTTTTGGGGACTGGTTCGTACATAATCACGAAGAGCTTTTTCAATAAATCGGGGAGGATTTTTGTCAAAGCGCTTTTTTGTCCGGGTGTCCATAAACTTGATGCCTTTCTGTGTTTCGTGTTTGGACATAAGAAGTGAGGGTGACAATAGTCATTTTAAAACAGAGTGTTTATCACGATTACATTTGCAAGTCGTTACAATCCTCTTAAAAATTCGGGCCGCAGCATGGCCGGATCTCTCCTCGATAATATGGCGTTCAATTGTTTAAGGACCTTTTCCTTATCCTTCGGCATGGTTCCCCGGATGGCGTAATAATTTGATGCATGCATAGAACTGAAAAAACAATTGGTGAACTGCGCGGTTTCAACGATTGTCTTGAGCTCCTGCAAGGAATCCATGGGCGTAATTAAATCAAAATCACCTCGCTGCCATTCCTGATATAGTTCCGTGCGCGGGATTAGTGTCAGCGTCAATGCCCCTCCGTAGTCCGGATCCATTTCGGTTAAAACCCGCGCCGTTTCCAAGGCATGTTTTTCACTGCCCCGGACACCCCCCAGACCCAGAATAACCGTCACGGAAAGAAGGATTCCCGCTGCTTTCACTTTTTTACCGGCCTCAACCATCTGATCGTGATCAGCGTTTTTGTGGATCCTTTTGAGCACTGCATTATCACCGCTTTCAACGCCCATATAAAGAATGCCCAGTTTTTGCTCTTTGAGTGCTTTCAATTCATCCACACTGCGTCTTAAAATGTCTTGCGGTGTGGCATAACTGGCGATGCGTTCAAGGTCTGGGAATTTTTGATTCAGGTAATTCAGAGCATCCAGCAATTTCGGATAGGGGTAGACGAGGGCGTCGCCGTCCTGTAGAAACAATTTTCTGCCGTCCCAGCCCTGGAGAATAGCGTAAATAATGTTGGGCTGACCCGCCACCCACATTCGTTGATGGACAAACAACGACATCGCGTCGATCTCCTGTTTGACGTCGGCAAGATCACGAATGCCGAGCTTGGAAAAGGAAAAGGCACAGAAGGAACATGTGTTGTTCGAACATCCCGACGTCAAGGGTAGATAGTAACTGGCATGTTCGCTGGGGGGTCTGATGATTTCCGGTCTTATAAATGACATAAACTCAATCCTATATAATGAAATTTTCGCGGCGAGTATAAAGTCAATGTTTTTTTTCGTCAAGACATTATAAGGATAGGTTCAAGGATAAAGGTTCAAGGTACAAGGTTTAGGTGCAAGAGAAAAAGATTTGGTTGTGTGATATGATATTGTTGACGGTTAAAAGATAGGACGAAGGCTGTCATTGACTTTAAGCCCGGGATCACATAAAGAGATAATAATTTGAAAGGAGCTGTTCATGAGCTTTTTGAAAGGAACGGTGACATTTTCTTCGTTTCGTGTTATCGGCGAGAAGACCTCGGACTTCAACAATTTTTTTGCCGAGCAAATTAAAAAAAACGCTTTTCCTGATTTTTCGGCCCAGGCGGCGGAAAAAATTTTAGGCTGGACCGATATCAATGATCATCTCGATACGGACTTCATCGGACTAAAATATGCTGTGGGCGGCTATTGGTTGTTTGCGCTGCGAATGGACAGAAAGTTAACACCGCCTTCCCTCTTACGGATAAAATGCCTTGAAGCGGAACGGGATATTCTGAAAGAGCGAAACATAAAGCGAGTGGGAAAAGCGTTGCGGGAAGAAATCCGTGAGGCGGTTTTCTCCGATCTTCTGAAAAAAGCCCAACCGATCCCGTCTTTCTTTGAGGTATGCTGGAATCCAATTGAAAAACGTCTTTATTTCTCGAGTCTGGCTGATAAAGTAATCGACGATTTTCATGCTCTGTTCAAGGAATCCTTTGATTTTATCCTTCAGCCTTTCTATCCCTGGGATATCGTCTATCTAAGTGAAGAGCAGTCGGCAAAATTACAAGCGTCGGAAGGCGTGTTATGGGGCAGGGATTTTTTGACCTGGCTCTGGTTCAAAAGCGAAGAACGTAACGGATCGATTGCCTTAACGATTCAGGAAGAAATTGAATTGGTCTTCACCCGGCGCATTGTGCTGACGGCGGGGGAGGGGGATTATTCCGAACAGGTCGTCTGTCAGGGACTTCATGCGGGTCTGCAGGAAGGCAAGGAAGCCCTTCGCCAGGGAAAGAAGATCAGGGAGGCCCGGCTTCGTTTGGGGGTTGATACCGATGTATTTGAATTTACCTTTAAAGCCGACCGCTTTCATTTCCAATCGCTGAAACTGCCGGAAACAGCCGAGGAAGAGGACGATAACGACGCCGAGGGCAGAACGCTGGAACGGCTTTATCTGATTGAAAAACCTCTGAAAATAATGGAAAATCTTTTTAATCTTTATTTAGATCTCCGGCTGTCTCCCAAATGGGAGATGGAAGAAACGCCGCGCATGAAGAAGTGGCTGGAAAGAATCTAAAATGGCCATGGATAAGAAAATACTTGTCGTTGATGATGAAAGGGATATTGTTGAGTTAATTGCCTATCATCTCGATAAAGAAGGTTTTACCGTTCTTAAGGCTTATGACGGTCAGACGGCTGTTGAACTTACCAAAACGCAGAACCCCGCTCTCATTATTCTTGATTTGATGCTGCCCGTCATTCAGGGCCTTGATGTGTGCCGGATTATTCGCAGTACCCCGTCGGTCGGCAGCGTGCCGATCATCATGCTGACGGCGAAAGGGGAAGAGGTCGACCGTATTATCGGACTGGAAATCGGTGCGGATGATTACATAACAAAACCCTTCAGTGTCCGGGAACTCATCGCCAGAGTCCGGGCCGTTCTCCGCAGATTAAGTGAAATACCAAGCCCTGAGCATACACAGACCGCCAAGGTCGGCGATTTGGACATTCATTACAGCGCCTATGAAGTTTACAAAAAGGGAGAGAAGCTGTTGCTCAGTCCGACGGAACTGAAACTGCTCTTCTTTTTTACCAGGCATCCGGGCCGCGTCTATACAAGGAATCAGATCCTCGATCATGTGTGGGGTGACGATACCTTTGTGACACCCCGAACGGTGGATGTCCATATCAGACGCCTGAGGAGCCGAATTGAAAATGATTTCGAAAATCCTGAATATATTCTGACCGTCCGGGGGGCCGGATACAAATTTACGGAAATGCCGTAATTCGAGAGAATAAAGAAAGCGTCAAAGACTGCTAAATACCGTCCCGGCCGAATCCCATGCCCCTCTCCAGGTCGGCCCAGGCAAGGTTATAGCTGTAAAGAGCATCATAGTACCGGCGCCTGGCGGACGTGAGCAGGGTGGCGGCATCAATGACCTCGGTCGACGTCCCGATCTGGACCCTGTATCTTTCCTCACTCATACGATAGTTTTCTTCAGCCCGTGCGATGGCCTTCTCGGCCACGAAAATCTGTTTCTCCGCTTCTTTGAGAGATAAAAAAAAGTGATTCACTTCCAGCCGGATCCCGTCCCTGATCTGTGTTAAACCGTTATGGGCTATGTCCCGACTCGCCTTACTGCCTTTGACCGCATCCCGCGTTTTCAGCCAGTTCCAGAATTCCCAGGTCATACCCACGGTGACATCCCAGGAGTCGTAATCGTCCATATAACTGCTTCCCCTGACCTGATAGCTGTCCCCCTTCCAAGTCTGGTTAGCCGCCAGGGCGACAGCGGGAAAATAACCGGCCCGGGACAAATGCACCTGCTCATTGGCCATGTCGATCTTCAGTAGAATGGCTTTTATTTCGGGTCTGAGCCTTAGGGCCTGATCGAGACAGTACTGCAAATCGTGAACAAAGGGTTTGTAGGCCAGGATATCTTCAACCCGAATCGGTGCATCGATGGGGCGGCGTAAGAGATTGTTGAAGCCTGCCCTGGCCAACAAGAGAGCATTTTCGGCTTTGATCCTGGTCTGGACGGCCTCGGCCAGATTGACTTCGGCTTCAAGGACCTGATTTTTCGTACTCATGCCTTCGTTGTAAAAGTTCCTTGCTACATTCAGGTGTGCTTCAAATTGCTTGACGGCCTGGTCGGCAACCTGCAGGGCTTTTTCGGCCTGCAAGATGCCGAAATAGGATTCCTTGGCCTTCAGAATGACATCCAGGATTTCCCTTTCCTTATCAACCTTCGCCGTGTCGATTCCCAGTTTGGCCAGGTCATAAGTGCTTTTGAGCTTAAAACCCGTGAAGATAGGCTGAGCCAACGTAAGTTTGGCCTGATAATTATCTTCCGTGCCGACCGTTACATGCCTGGTGCCCGTCGGAACCAGAGGAAACAGAGACCCAACGCCGGCACCATTATTAAAGGCGCCATATGTTACGACGGATGAGCTGGGGGCCTCATCTAGCCGCGTATAGGAATAGGCCCCGCTGACGGTTGGTAAAAAGCCCTTGAAGGCCTTCTTTTTTTCCCATTCCGCTTTTTCGATGGCCTTATCGGCGGAATCGAGAGAGAGACTTTTTTCCAGGGCCATCGATATACTTCCCGACAGGGTCAAGACCTCTGTTTCAGCTTCCGCAGCCGACAGCGGTGTCGCAAGCAACCAGCTAAACATCAAGGCGACTGAAATCAGGATGGTAGATGTCTTTTTCAAAACCCACATGCTGAATCTCCTTTGTCCATATAATACAAGCAGGAAATGTTGACTTTTGTGCGGCGCAAAGGTATCCGTATCAAAAAGTCCAATATCATTCGTAGCGCAGGGCCTCAATCGGGTCGAGGCATGAAGCTTTGCGGGCCGGATAAAAACCGAAAAAAATACCCACGGCTCCGGAAAAAAGTGTGGCCAGAATGATCGAATCCAGACCGACGATGGCAACCCAGCCGGCCAAGCCGGAGACGATCATAGCCGTTACAATTCCCACAACGGTGCCCAAAATCCCGCCGATAATGCTGATCACCATGGCTTCGATCAGAAACTGCAGAAGGATATCCCGTCTCCGGGCCCCCACGGCCATCCGGATGCCGATTTCCCGGGTCCGTTCCGTCACCGAAACCAGCATGATATTCATGATGCCGATTCCGCCCACCAGAAGGCTGATGGCTGCGACGGCTGTCAGCAGTAAGGTCATGGTGTTCGTTGTTTCGCCGGCCATATTCGCGTATTCATCGAGCGTTCTGACCGTAAAATCATCCGTCATCCCGGGTATAATTTTGTGCCTTTGCCGGAGAAGTTCTTCCACTTCTTGTTTCAGCACTTCCACCAAATCCTGCGATTGAGCGGAGACCATGATGAAATGGACGACACCCGGCAAACGGTTGGGTACAAGTTTTCTGGACATGGTCGTGTAGGGAACCAGGACCGTGTCATCTTGGTCCTGCCCGCTGGGAGTGCGGCCTCTGGCCTGCATAACGCCGATGATGCGAAAAGGCATATTTTTAATGCGGATCTGCTGTCCCACGGCCTGTTCGCCGGGGTCAAAAAGGTTTTCCGCCACTGAAGAACCCAGAATCACCACACTCGATGCGGATCGCACCTGTTGATCTGTGATGAATTCACCATCCTGGACCTGCCAGTCGCGCACCTGGTTGTAATTGGAGGTCGTACCCCAAACCCTGGTACCCCAGTTTTTTTTGCCTGCCACGAGTTGGGCGCTGGTACCCAGGACATAGCTCACGTAAAGAGTGGAAGGACATTCCCGTTCAATGGCCTGTGCATCTCTGACCGACAACGTCGGGGCGGAGCCGAAACCGGCGCGGACACCGCCTTTTTGGCTTGAACCGGAGAAAATCATCAGCATATTGGCGCCGAGACTCTGGATCTGTCTCTGAATACTTTCATGGGCACCCCGTCCCACACTGATCATGACGATAACCGAGCCAATGCCGATGATGATGCCCAGCATGGTCAACAGGCTTCGTACTTTGTAGGCCAGCAGAGCGCGAACGGCCAATCGGATCATGGTTAAAATAATATTCATATTCCTCCCTAAAAACAGGTGCAAGATGCTTATCCCAGGCGTGGGTCATAGGCGTCAACGGCTTAAGCTTTATGGAAGGCTTTCCGGACGATCGTCTTTTTTCGACCAGTGCCTTATGACACGATTAACCCGGAGACCTGTGCCTGCTTTTCATCCTTTTCAATCAGACCATCCCGCAGAAAGATCCTTCTTTGAGTGGCTTGTCCGACTTCGTGATCATGGGTGACAATGATAACGGTAATCCCATTTTTATGAAGAGCTGCCAGGGTATTCATGATTTCTTTTCCCGTTTTGGTATCGAGATTTCCCGTAGGTTCATCGGCCATGATCAGTGTCGGGTCGTTGATTAATGCTCTGGCAATCGCTACCCGCTGCTGCTGGCCGCCGGAGAGTTGGCTTGGCAGATGGGAGGACCGATTTTCCATGCCGACCATGCGCAAGGCTTCCATGGATTTCTGATGCAGATTCGATGGCGCGGGTCTTTGATAAAGCATCGGAAGTTCGACGTTTTCCTGGGCCGTACACCTGGCCAGGAGGTTGAAACTCTGAAAAATGAAGCCGATCTTTTTGTTCCGGATGTCGGCCTGCTGGTCTCTTGAGATAAACGAGACATCCTCACCGTCAAACCAATATTTGCCCTCGGTCAAACTGTCCAGAAGACCCGCGATATGCATCAGAGTTGACTTCCCGGATCCGGAAGGTCCCATGATGGCGACCAGTTCTCCGGAATAAATATTGATGTCCACACCTTTAAGGGCCTCGACGGTTTCGCCCGACATGGGATAGATTTTTTTAGCCCCTTGAAAACGAATGACCGGACTGTCCATTTTTCTTCTTTACCTCCCTCTTTGCATCAGAGAGGAAAAGGGGTTTGTTTTTTTGTTATTGGACTGTCCTGATAAGTCCAGGCCGATAATGACCATATCGCCCTCCTTGATGTCTTCGCTCACAATCTGCGTCTGGGACTCGTTGGAAATGCCGGCCAAAACATCGACGGCTTCAGGATTTCCGCTCTTGTCCAGAATATAGACTTTGGCGCGGCGCAGTTTGCTTTGTCGTCGCTTGTCGCCCCATTCCCGTAATTCTCGAAGGTATTCCCGAAAGACGCCGGACTGCTCGGGTTTGAGAATCTGGCCGAGATTTCTCACGATCTCCGTAAAGTAGTTCCGCCAAGCCGAAACCGCGTCCCTCTGATCTTCAGGAAGGGAATAGACCTGCTTGATCTTTTCACCGGCTTTCCGAATGATGTCTTCATAGGCTTGGCACTGTTCTTCATCGAGCCCCAGTTTTTTCACGGCATATTTATAAGTTTCTCTTTCCCTGATAGGGGGAATTCGGCTTTTTTCGGAACTTGCCGCCTCTCCCGGCGGTTTGAAGCGGAAGGCCGCATTGGGGGCCATGAGGACGTCATCCACCTCTGCGGTGATAACATTGACATTGGCCGTCATGCCGGGTCGAAGGACTAAAGAATCGTTTTTGACATCCGCAACGATTTTATAGGTAACAACATTCTGGATATTGGTGGCGGCATTTCTTATTTGACGGACCTGGGCCTTGAATTTTTGTTCGGGAAAGGCGTCCACGGTGAATTCGACCTGCTGGCCGGAGGCAATCTGTCCCACGTCGGCTTCACTGACATCGGCCATCACCTGCATGCTGGACAGGTCTTCGGCGATGGTAAACAACGTCGGGGATTGTAAGCTGGCGGCCACTGTCTGACCGACATCCACATGACGTTCGATGACGTTGCCGCTGATGGGGGATTTGATGGTGCAGTAGCGGAGTTGAATTTCCGCCAGGTTCAGCATGGCTTTTCGCTGTTTGATCAGGGCTTCGGAACCTTTTTCCTGGGCCAAAATCCTGTTGAGATTGGCTTTGGCCGATTTGATCTGGGATTGGGCCATTTTCACGGAAGCTTGTGCGTTGTCCCGCCGGGACAGAGCCGTGTCCAGGTCGGACTTGGCCACCAGAGCCCTGTTTGCAAGGCTGCTCAGACGTTCATAGCGCAATTCTGCTTCTTTCAGGGTTGCCAGTGAGGATGTGAGCTGGGCCTCAGCGCTCTGAATGCCTGCTTCGGCCGCTGTAATACTTTTGGTACTTTCCTGGAGCTGGGTCTTGGCGATCTGAACTTGCGCCTGGGACTGTTCCACCTGGGCCTCGTAGAAGGCCGGATCGATGAGGGCAACGACCTGGCCCTTTTCGACGGTCGAATTGAAATCCACGTATATTTCTTTAATGATCCCGGAGACCTGGCTGCCGACCTTGACGGTGTTGATAGGATTCAAAGTGCCGGTGGAGGTAACGATGGATTTGAGACTTCCTTTCGTGATCTTGGCCAGTCGGTAATCCTGTCTGGAGGCCTCACCGTTTTTTAGGAAGAACAAGGCCAGGAAAATACCCAGGGCCAGGATTATAAACACAAAAGACCAAAGACCGATTTTCTTCATGGAATATCCCCCCTTTTTGAACATTACTGTTTGATAGACGCCTCAAGGATGTAAAAAGTTACAAAAAAAGGTTGCCATTTGAAAGCTCAGAAAATATTCGGATAATAAAAATATTTTGAAAGCTTAAATAGTAACGGCTTAAAAGCCCTGTTCCTTAGCGCTGCCGACTGATGTCATGAATGGAATACGCTGAAGGTGAAAACAGCATCTATCATTATGTTATTATAAAAGCAAAAGGATATTTACTTGGGCTGATCAACAATAAACGGTTAAAAACAAAGATAGAATATCATTGACACGTTATTTTTAATTTTTTATATAAACGGAACTTATAGGAAAGGAAAGCTAAAGAAAGCAGAACTTATAAAGACTAAACAAATTCAGGAGATGATCAATGAAACCCTATTTTGAAAAAATGGATGATTTCGGAAGAGCGTTAAAGGAGAGTGAAATCAAAAGAGCCCTGGAAAATGTCAGCCAGATAAAGAAAGTCGAAGCGGAGATTGATGACTTGGTGGATCAGGCGAAAAAAGCCGGTTTACCGGAGGAACGAATCAATCAAAGGGGCGAGATGACGGTCTGGCAGCGCCTTGAATATCTTGTGGATCCGGGAACATGGTGTCCGTTGCACACCTTATACAATCCGGCGGACAATGAAGAAGGGACCAGTAACGTTTTTGATGGCCTCGGGAAAATATCCGGTAAATGGGCGGTTATCATCGGCTTTGATAACAAGGTGTTGGCCGGAGCGTGGCTTCCCGGCCAGTCGGATAACATTCTCCGTGTGACGGATTTGGCGAAACGATTGAATATCCCACTGGTCTGGCTGGTCAATTGCAGCGGTGTGAAACTGTCGGAACAGGAGAAGTTTTACGCCAACCGGCGCGGTTCCGGTGCCCCCTTCTTCCGCCACGCCGAACTCAATCAGTTGGGCATTCCCGTTCTGGCCGGCATATACGGAACCAACCCGGCGGGAGGCGGTTACCAGGGGATCAGCCCGACGGTCCTTTTTGCCCATAAGAACTGTAATATTGCCGTCGGCGGTGCGGGTATCGTGAGCGGCATGGCGCCGAAGGGCGAGTTCGATGCCGAGTATGTAGAGGATTTAATTGAAACGACGCGTCATTTCAAAAGCCACCCCCCGGGAACGGTCAAGATCCATTATGATGAGACGGGTTTTTTCCAGTATGTTTATGAAGAAGAGAAGGGTGTCCTGGACGGTTTGAAAGATTATATGAAAGAAATTCCGTCATACAATCCTAAATTTTTCCGTGTCGCCAATCCGGCCCAACCCAAATTTTCCGATGAAGACATTTACAGTCTCCTGCCTTTCGAACAGAAAAAGACGTATAAGTTTGACGAAATCCTGGCCCGGCTCGTCGACAACAGCGAAAATATGGAGTACCGTCCCGATTACGGGCCGGAGGTTTACACCGGCCTGGTCAAGATTGACGGGTTCCTCATGGCCGTCATCGCCAATCGTCAGGGACTTCTTCCCAAAGGGTATCCCGAATATGCCGATTATCCTGGCATTGGTGGAAAACTTTACCGCCAGGGCCTCATCAAGATGAGTGAATTCGTCACATTCTGTTCGCGGGACCGCATTCCGATTATCTGGATCCAGGATACGAGCGGCATTGATGTGGGCGATACGGCGGAAAAAGCCGAACTTCTCGGTCTGGGACAAAGCCTGATCTATTCGATTCAGCAGTCCATTATTCCCCAAATGTTGGTGGTTCTAAGAAAGGGTACGGCGGCGGCCCATTATCTCATGGGTGGGCCGACGGCGAACGATCATAATGCCTTTACCCTGGGAACGGCGGTAACGGAAATTTATGTCATGCACGGACAGACGGCCGCCGTCGCGACCTATTCCCGCAGGCTGGTAAAGGACAAAGATGCGGGCAAACCCATTGAGGACATCATCGACAAAATGAATCAGATGGCCAGGGAATATTATGACAATTCCCGGCCGGCTTTCTGCGCGAAATATGGCCTGGTCGATGAAATTGTTCCCATGACACAGATTCGAAATTATCTTTGCGCATTTGCCGGTGCCGCCTATCAGCATCCGAAATCCATCTGTCCGCAGCACCAAATGATCCTTCCCCGGATCATCAAGGACTATAAGAACTTGAAGTAAATCCATCCTGCCGATGAATCATTTGATTTTACCGCTTATCAGGCGTCAATCAGTTCTGAAGGCCGGAACCGGTTGACGCCTTTTCTCCAAAAATCTCGAAATAAACATTGACAAGCGGTCATTTGTGTTTAGCTTAAGGCAAGTTGATTAAAAACATTTAAAAGGAGAAATAGAATGCTGCAGGTAACCGAAAAAGCGAACGAAATGATAAAGGGCCTTCTGGCGGGCAAGGATGAGCCCAGATCCGTCAGAATTATGCTATTTGAAGGCGGCTGATCCGGACCCGCTCTGGGGATGGCTCTGGATGAGCCCCGGGACCATGACGAAGTCATCGGAGATAACGGGATTACGTTTCTCATTGAAAAAGCGTTAATGGAAAAAGCCAAGCCGATCATTGTCGATTTTATGGAAACCGATCGAGGGGCAGGCTTTCAAATAAATTCGAGTCTGGTTTTGGAAAGCTCGTGCGGTTCCTCTTGTCGTTGCGGATGAAAAAAATTGACCTTTAAAAAGCGGACAATAGTGACATGTGACGGGCAACGGACTCGTGCGAAGTATAAAATTATCCTCTCCCTTGAGGGGAGAGGGTTGGGGTGAGGGTGAGAAATTTCGTTATTACAAATGATGATAAATCCCCCTCCCCTTCATCCCCTCCCACCAAGGAAGGGGAATATGATTTTTTACAGGACCATCACCTGTCACGAGTTTTTTTCCTAAGAATGATTAAGATGATAGGACCATGGATACCGAACAACAATTAAAAGAGGCCGAAGAACATATGCGGACCGGCCGTTATGACCGGGCCGTATCCATTTACAAAGAACTGGTCAAAGAACATCCGTCGGAGGATTCGTTTCTTCTGCATTTGGCCTGGGCCTATCACGATAGTGGCGCTCTGTTTGACGCCATCGATTGTTTCGAGCAATTGTTCGAAAAAGAACTGCGGCAGGACATCTTTACGGGTTTCGCCTATGACGAACTTTTCAGAATATTCAAAACGGAACACCTGCATGAGAGGCTGGTCACCGTCTGTGAAAAAGCCGTGAAGGCGCAGCCGGAAGATACGGGCTATCTTAACGACTTGGCGGATGCATACGCCGGTCTCGGATTGTTTGAAAAAGCGGCCGACACCTATAGACGGATGATTGACGTTGATCCTGTGGAGGCTGATTTTTACTGCCGTTTAGGGAGCGCGCTGATCCGGGCGGGGGATTGGACGGCTGCGGAAGACGCCTACGGGAGGGCCGTCGAGATGGAAAAAGACACGGCGGATGTTGTCTATTATAAACTGTCCGATGCATACAGCCGGGCCGGTCTTGAAGAAAAAGCCGAGACCGCCCAGCGGAAGGGCCTTACATTTTGTCAAGACAATCCGCTCTATTATTTAAATTTAAGCGATATCTTGGCCAGACAGGAAAGATATAACGAAGCGCACGCCGTATGTGAGCAGGCCGTTCATCTCAATCCCGCCAATGGTGCTGCCTGCTTCAATCGTCTGGGGAACACCCTGTTGCGGGCGGGCTTCCACGAAGCGGCCCTGAAGGCCTTTTTGCAGGCTGTGGCAATGGATCCGGAAAATCCCTTCTTTTATTTCTATCTGGCCGAGTGCTGCCGGGCATTAGGGCGAAATGAAGAAGCCGATCGATACCTTGAGCAGTCGGAGAGGTATGGAAAAAAAATCAATACCGCCCCAGCTTCCTGAGTCCCTCCTTGAACATACTGTAAAAGACCTCGTTGATGGCGATGCCTCTGTTCAAGATATTTTCGAAGTCGTCAAGATTTTGGGTGTTGATAACCAGGTGAACGCTTTGATGGAAAGCCGCCATGTTATCCATAGTGCGCAGGGTTTCGCTGAGTAAAACCACAAAGATATTCCTCCTTTCGGTCATCGGAAGGTTTTCCAGATAATTAAGGACGTTGTTTATGTTGTCATCCTGTTTGTCGACGTCGAATTTTTCGTTGACGACGACCAGATCGTATTCATGATAGCGCATGTTTCTGAGGGCTTCCAGGGCCGATGAGACTTCGGTGATCTGAAAATCCATGCCTTTAAGAATGTTGCAGATTTTTCCTCGAACGCCTTCATTCGCTTCGCATATGATGGCGGTCTGTTCATCGGCGCCCACGAAGTCAAAAGGTCTGTCTGCGGCATCGTAAATATCTTCTTCCAATTCTTCCATGATTGTTTTTTCTTTTTCCATGGGTTTCTCCTGTCCCGTATTCTACCATCTGTCTTTCATTCTGCCGTAATCCCTATCGACTTCAAGACGCCCGATATCCGTTGTGGCTTCACCTTTGGCGCTCTTCAGGAAGTCTATACCGCGGCCGACAATGCTTTTATTGGAGGCATAACCTCTGGCTGTTTCTTCGGTGACGAGGCCTTCGGAAAAAAGTTTAACCATATAATCATCGAAGGTGATCATGCCGAAGGCCTTACTTGCGGCAATAATTTCATAGAACGTTTTACCTTCCGTTTCCCCGTTCAGGATCGAATCTCTGACGCGCAGGTTCGTGCCCAGGATCTCGAAAGCCGCGGTCCTGCCCCCTCCGATTTTCGGAAGTAATCTTTGGCAAACGATCCAGCGGATCGTATCGGCCAGTCGGATACGGATTTGATTTTCCTCCTCTGTTGTAAACATGCCGATGATGCGGTTGATCGTTGAGCCCGCATCAATCGTATGGAGGGTGGTTAAAACAAGATGCCCTGTCTCTGCGGCATTGAGGGCGATCTCAACCGTTTCCCGATCGCGCATCTCTCCGACCAGAATGATCTTCGGCGCCTGTCTCAGGGCGGCGCGCAGTCCGTTGGCAAACGTATCGAAATCAGCGCCCATTTCCCGTTGATTCAAGGTGGCTTTTTTATGAGCGTGCACGTATTCGACGGGATCTTCAAGGGTGACGATATGGACGGATTGCTCTTCATTTATTTCATTTAATATGGTTGCCAGGGAGGTTGTTTTACCGCTTCCGGTGGCGCCGGTAATGATAATGATGCCGTTTTTTTCTTTGGACATGTTTCTGAAAACTTCCGGCAGGTTTAAATCTTCACGTGTGGGGATCTTTGTTTCCAGTTTTCTTAAAACGATGGAGTAATGGCCGCGTTGAGAAAAGATGTTAACCCTGAAGCGTGCCTTACCCGGTAGTTCGTAAGAGCAGTCGCAGGAACCCTCGGAAAGCAAGGTGTCCGTGAGACGACGATCCTGACGAAGCAGGTTCATGGCAAATATTTCTGTTTGAAAGGACGTAAGCTTGTCAAAAGGCGGGTCAAACTTCACATTGATTAACTGACCATCGCTTTCGACCTGAAAGGGTTTGCCGACGGTAATGTTCAGATCGGAGACGTTTTTGGCCGAATCCAGCATTTTCGTCAAGATGTAATCTATTTCCTGTTTACGCATAAAACCTCCAGATATTGAAAAGCCCGCTGATCAAGACCTATGAAATCTACATTACACTTCCGTAAAATCGGAAGGAGGTGCTTTTAAAAGAGGCCTGAATTTCGCTTTATCGTTGGCTTTTGTATACGCATCATCGGCACTGATCCAGCCTTTGTTGTATAGATCCATAATGGCGTCGTCCAGTAACTGCATGCCGTATTTTCGTCCGGTCTGGATCATGGAGGGAATCTGGAACGTCTTGGATTCCCGGATAAGGTTTCGCACCGCCGCATTAGCGATGAGTATTTCCAAAGCGGCGCAGCGGCCCGCGCGGTCCGCTCTTTTGAAAAGAACCTGAGAAATGATGGCGCGAATGCTGTCGGCAAGGGTGGATCGAATCTGCATTTGTTCCTCTGCGGGAAAAACTTCGATCACCCGGTCGATTGTTTTGGCGGCGCTGGATGTGTGTAACGTGGCCAGGACGAGATGGCCTGTCGACGCTGCTTCGATAGCCAGTTCGATGGTCTCCAGGTCGCGCATTTCACCGACAAGGATGATGTCCGGGTCTTCACGCAGGGCGCCGCGCAGGGCTGCGGAGAAGGTCTTGGTGTGAAGACCGACTTCCCGATGATTGACGATGCAGTTGGCACTTTGATGGACAAATTCGATGGGGTCTTCGACGGTAATAATATGGTCCTTACGGACTCGGTTTGCCTCATCGACAATGGCAGCCAGGGTTGTAGACTTTCCGCTTCCCGTCGGTCCCGTAATGAGGACCAGCCCTCTCGGCAGGCTGGCCAGTTTTTCGATGACGGGAGGGAGTCCCAACTCCTTGCAGGTGACTATTTTGCTGGGGATTTCTCTGAAAACCGCGGCAATACCGAATTTTTGTTGAAAAAAATTGGCCCGGTAGCGGGCCAGACCGGGTATTTCATAAGCAAAATCGACATCCCCTGTTTCTTCGAACTGTTTGATTTTATGTTCCGCGGTTATTTCGTACAGCATGGACTTCAGTTCGTCGTTTTCCAACACATTATATTTTATCCGTTCCATATCGCCCCGGATTCTGAGAACCGGCTGCTGTCCCGACACCAGATGAAGGTCCGATGCACCCTGCTCGTGCATTAATTGGAAAAAGGCGTCAATTTTTGCCATAATCCATCTCCTTATGTATTGATATTATAAAATTTTTTGAAGCTTGAACTATAGAAAAGGGCATTCTTTTTGTCAATAAATAGTCGACCCGCACATTCAACTTAATCTTGACAGGTTGGTGCCTTTCGTATATGCTCCGCGCCGTTATTAAAAAAGCAATATATGTGCCTAAATAAAAGACTCCGACGAGAACAAGCCTTTATTTCATAGACGGGGATGTAGCTCAGCTGGGAGAGCGCGGCGTTCGCAATGCCGAGGTCAGGGGTTCGATCCCCCTCATCTCCATTTAAAATATAATCGGGCATGAATGAGGCAAACTAAATTCTTAACCGATTTATTTTTTAATATTATTGGGTGATATCAGATCGCTGTATCCTCCCGTATCATTACCAATTCAACCCCCATACCGAATCATAAATATTCTGTAGGATTTCTGCCCTATAGGGTCGGAAAAACGCTCTTGTAAAGTATTGTAATATCTGATAGGCCGACTCAAGGGGATGATCGATGAAAGAAATATTGACCGTAACAAAACTGAATCTGAATATTAAGAACATTTTAGAATCCAGTTTCGGTTTTGTCTGGGTGGAAGGTGAAATATCCAATCTGCGCAGGCCGCAATCCGGACATGCCTATTTTACCCTGAAGGACGAAAACAGCCAGATCCGTGCCGTGGTGTTCCAGTCTGCCTTTGGCATGAGAAAAAATGCCGCTGCATTCGACTATGAAGAAGGCATGTCAATCATTTGCCGGGCAAAACTAAGCGTCTATCATCCCCGAGGCGAATATCAACTGATTATTGACGCCATAGAACCAAAAGGTGTCGGCGCCCTGCAAAAAGCCTTTGAACAGTTGAAAGAACGCTTGCAAAAAGAGGGGCTGTTTGATGAAAAACGTAAGAAAAAAATCCCTTTTCTGCCCCGGCGGATCGGGGTCATTACTTCGCCGACCGGCGCTGTTATCAAAGACATATTGAGTGTTACGAGGCGTCGTTTTCCTTCCGTTCATATCCTGATCGCTCCGGTACGGGTGCAGGGTTCGGAGGCCCCGGCCGAGATTATCAGGGCCATGGACGATATGAACCGTTTTGGAAACATCGATGTCATTATTTTGGCGCGTGGCGGCGGGTCGTTGGAAGATCTGGCGCCTTTCAATGACGAAGGAGTCGCGCGGGCGATTTATGCATCAAACCTTCCCGTTATTTCGGCGATCGGACATGAAACGGACTATACGATTGCCGATTTCGTTTCGGACCTCCGAACCCCCACACCGTCGGCCGCGGCCGAAATGGTCGTGCCGGTCAAGAGAGAGCTAATGGAGATGGTTGAATCCTGCAACCTCCGACTCATTCAATATCATCGGCGGGCGACGGAAAAACGCACGGAAACCGTTTTTATGCTGCAAGACAGGCTTCGAGATCCTAGGGAGAAAATAAATACGTTGCGGCTGCTGGTGGATGAGCGTCTGGAAAGGCTCAAAAGGACCGCAGCGAATCGGCAGGATAAGCTAAGAAATAGGATGAGGGAACTGGGAATGCGGATTATTCACCAGAGTCCGGTTTTTCAGATCAAAACGCAACGCCTGCGGATGGAAAATGCCCGGAAGGATTTAACCGGTTTCATTAAGACAGCCGTCGGTGATTTCAACAACAGAGTCCAAAACGATATGACCGTCTTGGATACCTTAAGTCCCATGGCTATTTTAAGGCGGGGATACAGTATTGCCAGAACGCTGCCGTCAGGTGTGATCATCACTATAGCGGATGCCGTTGTCCCGGGGGGCGAGGTGGCGGTAAAAGTTTTCGAGGGAAGTTTTCAAGCCAGAGTCACCAAGGTGGAGCAGGAGTAAAGAACATGGCGAAGGACAAATTCGAAGAAGCGCTGGAAAAGCTCGAAGAAATCGTCAGAAAGATGGAAGCCGGAAATATGACTCTGGATGAGTCGCTCAAGGCGTTTGAAGAAGGCATTAAGCTGGTAAGGGTTTGCACGAAAAAGTTGGATGAAGCGGAAAGGCGCGTCGATCTTTTGCTTCATGACGGCGATGAATTATCGACCAGGCCGGTCCAGGAAGAAGAAAATGACGTTTGACGCAAAACTGGATGGATATCTCAAAGATAAAAAGAAACTGGTCGATCAGGCCCTCGAAGCCTACCTGCCGGCGGAAAATGTCTATCCGTCCGCCCTCATTCAAGCCGTGCGTTACAGCCTGTTTGCAGGCGGCAAAAGAATCAGACCGGTTTTATGTCTGGCCGCCGCGGAAACTGTCGGAGGTGATATCAAAACGACTCTTCCGGTGGCCTGTGCCTTGGAGATGATCCATACCTATTCCCTCATCCACGATGACCTGCCGGCAATGGATAACGATGATGTCCGCCGGGGAAAACCGACGAATCATAAAGTTTTCGGGGAGGCCGTGGCCATATTGGCCGGGGATGCCCTGCTGACGGAGGCTTTCCACCTTATGGCCCGAACGGACCTCATGCCGGAAATCGATCCGGCGAAACTTTTAGTGGTGGTGAGGGACATTGCCCAGGCTGCGGGTTATGACGGTATGGTCGGGGGGCAGACCGTTGACATCCTGTCGGAAGGCAGACAGGGAGACCCCGATACGTTAAATTATATTCATTACCATAAAACCGCCGCCCTGATTGCCGTTTCCCTGAAATCCGGCGCCCTTCTCGCGGGAGCGAACACGGTGGAGGTGAATGCCCTTGAGGCTTACGGCCATCATATCGGCCTGGCCTTTCAGATTGCCGACGACCTTCTCAATGTTGAGGGCAACAAGGAGTTGCTGGGAAAGAATACCGGCAGTGACCGGGAGCGCGGCAAACTGGCGTATCCCGCCCTCGTGGGCGTGGAGGTATCACGCCAAAAAGCTTTTGAATTAACGCAGGCCGCCATAGAGGATGTCGCCCTTTTTGAAGAGAGGGCCTTGCCGTTGAGATGGATTGCCGAGTACGTCGTGGAGCGTAGTTCGTAATGACGACCGATAAAATACAGGGCAGTATTCTGGAGACCGTAAATTATCCTGAGGATATCAGAAAGCTCGATGTGGGATCTCTAAATACCCTGGCCGAGGAGCTTCGCCGGACCATCATTCAAACCGTTGCAAAGACCGGTGGTCATCTGGCCTCTTCTCTGGGCACAGTGGAACTCACCTTGGCTGTTCACTATGTTTTTAATACACCAAGAGATAAAGTTATCTGGGATGTGGGGCATCAGGCCTACGCCCATAAAATTTTAACGGGTAGAAAGGCCGTCTTTCACACCCTGCGGCAGAAGGACGGCATCAGCGGTTTTCCCAGAAGAGAAGAAAGCCCTTTTGATGTGTTCACCGTCGGCCACAGCGGTACGTCCATATCGGCGGCGACGGGCATTACCGAGGCAAGATGTCTGAAAAAAGAGTCGTTCAAAACCATCGCCATCATCGGCGACGGGGCCATGACGACGGGAATGGCTTTTGAGGCCCTGAACTGGGCGGGTGACAGAGATAAAGATCTGATTATCATCTTGAATGACAACGAAGTGTCCATATCGCCCAATGTCGGTGCCATGTCGGCTTACCTGAACCGCATCATGACAGGTCAGACGGTGACCAGGCTGAGGTCGGAATTAAAAAATTTTTTGAAGAATATTCCGGGTATCGGCGAGCAGATGGTCAAATTCACCAGGCATATTGAAGAATCCCTAAAGACGTTGATTATCCCCGGAGCCCTTTTCGAAGAGCTCGGATTCACCTATGTCGGGCCTATCGAAGGGCACCGCCTGGATCACCTGATTAGAACCCTGGAAAACGTAAAAGATTTATCGGGTCCTGTCCTGCTTCATGTGCTGACGAAAAAGGGAAAGGGCTATAAATTTGCCGAAGAAGAGCCGCTTAGATTCCACGGCGTTGCGCCCTTTGATATTGAAACAGGCCGGCCTCTCTCGCTGAACGACAGGCCGGTACCCGTATCTTATACGAAGATGTTCGGCAACACGATCATAGAGCTTGCTCGGATGAATCCACGGATATGTGCCATTACGGCTGCTATGTGTGATGGAACAGGTTTGAGCGAATTTGCCAAGGAATTTCCGGAGAGATTTTATGATGTCGGCATCGCCGAACAGCACGCCGTGACATTTGCCGCCGGTCTGGCTTCCGAGAACTTTGTCCCGGTTGTTGCTATTTATTCCACCTTTTTGCAGCGGGCTTACGATCAAATATTGCATGATGTGTCTCTGCAAAAAATACCGGTGGTTCTAGTCGTGGATCGCAGCGGTTTTGTCGGCGACGACGGGCCGACCCATCATGGTCTCTTCGATATGTCCTACCTCCGGACCATTCCGGATCTTGTTGTGATGGCCCCGAAGGATGAAAACGAACTTCAGCATATGCTCAAAACAGCTGTAGAAAGTGAATGTGCCGTTGCCATTCGCTATCCGCGGGGCAAAGGTGTCGGCGTCCCGGTTGAACCATCTCCCCGGATAATGGAATTGGGAAAGGGTGAGATCATTCGCGAAGGAGAAGACTTGGCCATCATGGCCATCGGATCGACGGTCCACCCGGCGCTTGAAGCAGCCGAAAGACTTCATAAGGAAAATATCAGCGCAACGGTGATCAATGCCAGGTTTGTCAAACCTCTGGACCGTAATTTATTGTGTGAAGCGGCCGAAAAAGTCAAAAAGGTCATTACGGTAGAGGAGAATATTTTGATGGGCGGCTTTGGCTCCGCCGTCCTCGAGCTCCTTCAGGATAACGGTCTTCATGATTGCCGCGTCGCCAGGCTCGGTGTCCGAGATGAATTTGTCCCGCAGGCCCCGCAGGATGAATTGAGAAAAATCTATGGCATCGATGCGGATGGAATTGCCGCGACGGCGCGGATGATGATGCGATGCCCGCCGGCAAAACGAAAATGAATTTCTCCGGAAAAGATAAAACCCGGCTCGATAAGTTGCTCCTGGAAAGGGGGTATGCCTCATCCCGGGAACAGGCCCGGGCGATTATCCTGTCCGGCACCGTCCTGGTGGGGGACAGGATGGTCGATAAGGCAGGCACGCTGGTTCCTGTCGATGCTGAATTGCGGCTGAAGGGCGAACCGAATACTTATGTCGGCAGAGGGGGACTCAAGCTTCAGGGCGCCCTGAAAATATTTGACATTCATGTCGAAAACCGGATTGTTCTTGATGTGGGGGCTTCGACAGGCGGCTTTACGGACTGCCTGATCCAGGCGGGCGCCCGGAAAGTCTATGCCCTCGATGTCGGTTACGGTCAACTGGCCTGGAAAATCAGGAACGATCAGCGGGTTGTTGTGATCGAACGAACGAATATCCGTTATTACGACGGCAGCGACATTGCAGAGCCGATCGATATGGCAACGGTTGATGTCTCTTTTATCTCGCTGAAGTTGGTTATTCCTGCCCTGTTGAAATTATTGAGGAAAAGCGCCGTCATTCTGGCTTTGATCAAGCCGCAGTTTGAAGTGGGTCGGCAGGATGTCGAAAAGAATGGCGTCGTGAAAAATCCGCACCTGCACCAACGCGTTATTGATGACATCCGATCGTTCTGTCTTGGCTTGGACCTCGATATTTTAGGGGTCTGTGAATCGCCGATCCTCGGTCCGGCCGGCAATAAAGAGTTTTTCATCTATCTCAAAGCGCCTGAGGGAGGGAGATAATGGAAATCAGGCTTGCCAGGACAGCGGGATTTTGCATGGGCGTTCGCAGAGCGGTCGACCTGGTTCTCGATATCGCCCAACATAAGGGAAAAGAAAGCATCTATACTTACGGCCCTTTGATCCATAATCCTCAGACGATCGAACTCCTTAAAAAGCGAGGAATCATGCCGATTGACCATATCGATGACATTGAGGCATCGGATAACAACGCGGCGACCATTATCATCCGGGCTCACGGTATATCGCCGCAGGAAAGAGAGAAAATCAAAGAAAATGGGATCAGAATCATTGACGCGACATGCCCGAAAGTAGCGCATGTTCAGGCCATCATTAAAAAACACGCCCAATTGAATTATGCGGTATTGATCGTCGGCGATGCCGGCCACCCCGAGGTAAACAGCCTGCACGGTTATTCATACGGTAAAGGTTTTATCATCGGAAATATCGACGATTGCGATAAACTGCCACAACTTGATAAAGTCTGTGTCGTTGCCCAAACCACACAAAGTGTGGATGATTATGCCCGTATTATTCAAAAAATCAAAGACAGATACCCTCAGGCCGTGATCTTTAATACCATCTGTGATTCCACCGAAAAAAGACAGTCCGAGGTCAAGCGACTGGCCGGGCGGATGGATGCCATGTTTATCGTCGGAGGTAGAAACAGCGCGAATACCAAACGGTTGGTGACATTATCCGAAGAGCAGGGCACACCGACCTATCATATTGAGACAGCCGATGAACTGAATGAACTGGATATTAAAAAATATGACAAAATCGGTATATCCGCCGGTGCTTCAACGCCAAACTGGATCATTGAGCGGATTATGGATCAACTATCATCCTATAGTCAAAGTAAAAACCATCGGCTGGGGATTATATTGAGATCATGGCAGTTCTGCGTCAGAACCGATATCTATTCGGCCGTGGGGGCGGGATGCCTGTCTTTTTCCAGTATGCTGTTGCAGCAGCTCGATGTTAACATTTTTCACATCCTGACATCGGCACTGTATGTCTATGCCATGCATACGTTCAACCGGTTTATCAATCTGAAAAGGAGGAGCATTATCGGATCTTTTCGTGAATATGCCTTCGGCCGTCACGAAAAGGTCTATGTCCTGGCTGCAGTCATTGCGATTTTCATTGCCTTAGCTTTGGCTTTTTTAGCCGGTCCGGGACCCTTCCTGTTGCTTTTAGCGATCTCTATTTCCGGCGTTCTTTACAATACAAAATTATTGCCGGACCGCTGGCGCATTAAAAGTGTGAAGGATTTGCCGGGTTCGAAAAATGTATCCATGGCTCTGGCCTGGGCCTGTGTTGTTGCCGTTGTTCCTCAGCTTGAAATGGGCTTCATCGTAACGGCGGGCATGATTGTTGCCTTTTTGTTTGCTTTTTTTGTGGTCTTTATCCGCTCCGCCCTGTCGGATATGCTCGATATTCAGGGTGACAGTCTTATCGGCAGAGAAACCATTCCCGTTCTGATCGGCAAAAAACAAACGCAAAAACTGCTTTGGGGTATATCATTTTTTACCTTAGCCATGCTGATGATCGCCCATAGCGCCGGATGGACGTCATCATTAAGTTACGCCCTCATAACCTGCATATTTTATGTATGGATTTGTTTTTACCTTTGTGATAGAAGAGCCAAGTTTTCCGGAATCATCATGGAGGGGATTCTTGAAACTATTTATATTATCGCCGGATTAAGTTCGATGATTTGGGTTTTCGTCGGCACATAGAGCTCTTTAAATGAATTATTTCCGGATTCGACAACGGTGAAGAGTGCGAGTCATTTCGAATATAGTAATTTCCTTAACGGAAGAAAATTGCTGCACAGGCGCTACACAAAGGTCATGTCCTTGGGTTTGACTGATTGAAGGAGGTCAATGATCATGAAAAAATCACGCGGACTTTTGCTGTGTTTGCTGTTGACGGGAATTTTGATCGGCTGCGGCGGGCTCCGGTATTCTCAGGTCACTCCGGGGGCAAAAGATTTTCATCCCCAGAGAATCGGCATTTTACCCGTAGAGGTTGGAAGCTATGAAGAAGCGAGAGGCAATGTCGACCAAATCATAGCCGGGGTTCTGATAGAAAAGAATTGGTTTTCCGATGTCGTTGGCGGCGATACGTTTACGACCCTTTTAGGAAACAACGAAGTGCTCAGGAAGCTGGTCGTCGAATATATGATGAAGCTCAAGACCGTCAATTTTTCCGATCCGGAATTGAGCAAAAAAATTGGAGAAACAGCCCAAGTCGACGCGTTTCTTGTGGCGGGCATCGATTATTGGGATTATATGACGGAAAATGAAAAGAAAGTTGCCAAAGTCGGCTTTGCCGTTAAAATGATCAATGCGGCCAATGGTGATATTGTCTGGAAGGCCGGACATCATATGGTCGAGGATTACCTGTTTATGAAACCCAGTCTCGCCGGCATGGCAAAAGATCTCATCAAAAAGATGATCGAATATATGCCGCGCTGAAAGAAAATCTCCGGATGTGGGCCTGAAGGATTGACGAAGCCAGAAACAGTGATTAGTTTATGTGCGGAATCGAAAAATAAAAAGGGAATCCTGATAAAGGAGGTAGAGAAATGAAAGAAGAAGTAAAAAAAGTAATACAGGACATCAGACCAAGTCTTCAGGCGGACGGTGGCGATGTGGAACTAGTTGATGTGACCGATGACGGCATCGTACAAGTTAAACTTTTGGGTGCCTGTCACGGATGCCCCATGTCGCAAATGACCTTGAAGTTGGGGATTGAAAAGCATCTTCAGAAGATCGTTCCCGGCGTGAAATCCGTCGTTTCGGTACAGTAAAGTTTGGGCATCTTACGATGTAATGTGAAAGGAGACTGACGCAGCGAAAAGGTTTCAGGGCGCCCCAATGAAATGGAACCTAAAAAAATACCAACCAACCTTTTCAGGCGTTGGTTAAGTGTTAAAAAAAATGAGGAGATGTTAATATGGCTTATTTCATAACAGACGAGTGCATCGCGTGCGGTGCTTGTGAGGGCGAATGCGAGGTTGAAGCGATCAGCGAGGGAGAAGATAAATATGTGATTGACGCTGCGCTTTGTACGGATTGCGGAACTTGTGCCGACATTTGCCCGGTTGAAGCCATCAAGCCTGGTGACGAAGCATAGTCGATTGCACGGCGGCTGTGTACGATAAAAAATGGGGGAAGTCACGACCGATAGGGAATGTGCTTCCCCTAAATTTTTTTAAAGATAATTTAGACTGCTGAAAAAAAGTAATGAATATTCCTATCAGGGGTAAGATTTCAATGGATCGATTCTTTACATTTGAAGGTATTGAGGGTTGCGGCAAGACCACTCAGATGAGGATGGCGGGCGACTACTTAAAAAGCCGCGGTCTAATGGTGACAGTGACGGAAGAGCCGGGCGGCAGCGGCTTCGGTAGAAAAATCAGAGACATTTTATTAAATAAAAGTTCGGAGGATATCTGTGCCGAAGCGGAGTTGCTTCTTTTTTTATCCGCCCGCGCCCAGCATGTCAAAGATGTGATCAAACCGGCATTGTTGAGGGAGGAAATAGTCCTTTGCGATCGCTTTTCCGATGCCACTTTAGCCTATCAGGGCTTCGGCAGGGGGCTGAACATTGAAACGATCCATGCCATGAATGCGTTTGCAACGACAGCCCTAAAACCCGATAAGACTTTTCTTTTCGATCTATCGCCCGAAATGGGTCTTAAAAGGGCGCTATCCAGAATATCGCAACGGGATCATTTTCTAAAGGAAGACCGCTTCGAACAAGAGCAGATCCAGTTTCATGAGCGGGTGAGGGAAGGTTATCTGAGTCTCGCAAAGATGGATCCCGACAGATTTATCATCATTGATGCCTCGGACGGCATCAATGCCATTCAGGAGCAATTACGTTCTTTGCTCTTATCCTTCGTCAACGGGTGATGTATGGCATTTGCGGACATCTACGGCCATGAAAATCAGATTACCATCCTCAAAACAGCCATGGCCAATCATCGTATTGCCCATGCCTATCTGTTTTACGGAATGGCGGGCATCGGCAAGAGAACGACGGCCCTGGCATTTGCGAAGGCCTTGAATTGCCTCCAACCCTTGGATTATGACGCCTGTGATACCTGCCCATCTTGCAGAAAAGCGGAAAGAAAAAACCATCCGGACATTGTCACCGTGGAAGCAGAAGGTCAATTCATAAGAATAAATAATATCAGAGATATTCAAAATCAAATGCAGTTCAAACCCTTTGAAGGAGCGCGACGCGTTGTCATGGTCCTTGATGCGGATAAAATGAACGCCGCCGCCGCGAACGCCCTTCTTAAAACACTGGAGGAGCCGTCTGCCGGGAATATGCTGATTCTGACAACGGCCAGATTTTATCAACTTCCGGTAACGGTTCTTTCCCGCTGCCAGCACATACGATTTAATCCGTTGCCCAATGAAAAGATCGGATCGTATTTACAAAAACGGATGTCTATCGATCCTCATACGGCAGGCCGTCTGGCTTCGGCGTCGGGAGGAAGCATCGGTCGCGCATTGGCAATGAATAACGACGTCTTTATCGAAGAACGTGATGAGATTTTCCACACCCTTTTGGCTGCCGATGAACAGCATCTGCTGAAAATGCTTTTTTTCATCGGCGATCTGGCGGCGCGGCCTAAAACCATTGCGGAAAAATTAAATCTAATGAAGTTTTGTTTCCGGGATGCCCTGGTTTATCGGGAAACGGGTGAAAAAAACAACCTGATCAATAACGATTGCCTTGATGAAATTAAAGAACTAAGTAAACGTTTGTCAGGAGGGGACATCCTGAACAATATTAAAGCCGTTGATGAGGCCTTGACGGCGATTGAGCGGAATGCCAACAAACAATTGACATTGGATACAATGATGTTTAGACTCACCCTGAAATAGTTACGGAGAATAAAACATTGAAAAACATTGTCGGTGTTAAATTCAAAAAAGAAGGCCGGATCTATAACTTTGACGCTGCAGATCTTCAGCTCAGGAAGAATGATCAGGTCATCGTCCAGACGGAAGACGGACCTGCAATGGGGAACGTTATAACGGATATTATGTCCATGGCGTCGGAAAAACTACCGCCCAATTTCAAACAAGTGCTTCGAAAGATAACGGAAGAAGATCTCAAGACAAAAGAAAACAACAGCATTCTTGAATACCAGGCTTACCAGTTTTGTAAACAGCGAATCAAAGACAGAAATCTGCCGATGAAATTGATCGATGTGGAAAGTCTGTTTGATCGAAGCAAATTGATATTTTATTTCACGGCCGAGAACCGTGTCGATTTCCGGGAACTGGTGAAAGATCTGGTCCAAAAGTTCAAGACCCGCATTGAACTGAGACAGATCGGTGCCAGGCATGAAGCAAGGATCGTCAAAGGCATGGGAATCTGCGGCAGAGAAATATGCTGTGTCAACTTGTTGAACAATCTTGACCGGGTGTCCGTCAAAATGGCCAAAGAACAGAGCATGTCTTTGAATCCGGAAAAGATTTCAGGACTTTGCGGGCGACTTATGTGTTGTTTGGCTTTTGAATACGATCTGTATCAGGAAGCAAAAAACGGGAACAAAAATAAGAAAAAGCAAAGTGATAGAACCGAGCAAGCAAAAGTCGACAATAAAATCTCGGACGAGAGCGAAGCCGCAACAGAAAAAAGCAATAATCACGAGTGATTTATCATATTGAAAGGACATCTCATGGGAAACGCGTTTTACATTACAACGCCAATATACTATGTCAATGCATCACCCCACATCGGTCATGCCTATACGACGATTATTGCCGATGTCCTGGCAAGATACAGCCGTCTTGCGGGCCGGCAAACCTTCTTCAGCACCGGTACGGACGAGCATGGCGATAAAATTGCCGAAGCGGCACAGAAAGGCCAAGTCACGCCTCAGGAATATGCCGATCGGATCAGCAATCAATTCCGGGAACTCTGGCCGAAGCTGGCCGTTACCAATGATGTTTTTATCAGAACCACGGATGCAAACCATATCGAAACGGTTCAGTCCATCCTAAAAAAAGTTTATGAGGCCGGCGATATTTACTTCGGTCAATATGAAGGATTTTACTGTGTGGGATGCGAGCGATTCTACATGGAAAAGGAACTCATTGATGGCCTTTGTCCGGACCACCAGACAAAGCCGGAGTACCGACAGGAAAGCAATTATTTTTTCCGTATGAGCAAGTATCAAGACTGGCTTATCGGCTACATCCAGGATAACCCGGACTTCATCCGGCCGGAACGCTATAAAAACGAAGTTATTTCGTTTTTAAAAGAACCGCTTGAAGATCTCTGCATCTCCCGACCGAAAACCCGATTGGAATGGGGCGTTACCCTGCCGTTTGACGATAATTATGTGACCTATGTGTGGTTTGATGCCCTGATCAATTATATTACCGTCCTGGGATATCCGGACGGCGAGAAGTTCCGCACCTTCTGGCCGGTTTCCCAGCATCTGATCGCCAAAGACATCCTGAAGCCCCACGGCATTTACTGGCCGACCATGCTGAAGGCAGCGGGGATCGAACCGTATCAGCATCTCAATGTGCACGGCTACTGGACGGTGGAGCAAAGCAAGATGTCCAAAAGCCTGGGGAATGTGATCAAACCCCTCGACCTCAAGGATAAATACGGCCTTGATGCCTTCCGTTATTATCTGCTCAGGGAGATGGTCTTCGGCCTTGATTCCAGCTTCAGTGAAGAGAGTTTTGTGCAGAGGATCAATTCGGAACTGGCCAACGATCTGGGAAACCTGGTCAGCCGGTCCATGACCATGGCGCTAAAATATATGGAGGGCAAGGTTGTCCGCTCGAACGCGCCATCCGACAAAGACCGCGATCTTGAACGGGCGGCCATAGCCACCGTTGCGGAGGTGGAAAATTGTTTTGAGAACATGACATTTCACAAAGCCCTCATTGCCGTTTGGGAGCTGATCAACCGGACCAATAAATATATCGTTGAGGAAGAACCCTGGACACTGGCCAAGTCGCCGGAAAACAAAGTTAGACTGGAGACGGTTATTTATCATCTGTTGGAATCCCTGCGCATTATCGCCATCCTGATTTTACCCGTTATGCCGGGTACGACGGAAAAAATAATGGAACAACTGGGCATCAAGGATGTTGAGGGGCAGGATCTCAACAGCGCCCGGAAGTGGGGCGAACTCCAAGAGGGGAATATATTGAAGAAAAGCGATGCCCTTTTCCCCCGTGTTGAATTTAAAAAGGAAGAAGCGCCGGTTGTCGAAAAGAAAAAAATGAAACCGGTCAAACCGGAAATCAGCTATGAAGACTTTGAAAAGATTGACCTTCGCGTCGCGGAAATCCTGGCGGCGGAAAATATTCCCGGGGCAAAAAAACTGCTGAAATTAAGAATCGATATGGGAGAAGAGCGGACGATTGTGGCCGGTATTGCCCAAGATTACAAACCCGAGGCACTGGTTGGAAAGAAGATCGTTGTTTTGTGTAATTTAAAACCTACAAAGCTCATGGGCGTCGAATCGAACGGAATGCTCCTGGCCACGGACGGCGTTGATGGGGTTACTTTATTGGGATTCGACCGCGAGCCGGAAACAGGAGCGACGGTTCGATAAGTTGTTTCTTTACATGTTCAGTGCCCCATATTATTACAACGATGTGAGATAAAAGTGGGGACGGATTTGAAATCTGTCCCCACTTTTATCATGAATGAATAGTACCTTGAACCTTTTCTCTTTAAGGTTTCGGCAGCACCACATCCACGGGCTTCACAAAGGTTTGACAGAGATCCTTTGTATGGTTGACGT
>JAFGLN010000031.1 GCA_016928025.1 Deltaproteobacteria bacterium | reverse complement strand
TCAAAGGGTCTCAAAATCCTTCTTCAACGACTGAAGATTTTGCTCCCAAACAAACCAAAGATCGTTGAAAATGTAGTGACGAAAATGACCTGATTTTAATCGTCACTATTTGATATCACATCTTCCGAACTTCATAACTGCGGAAGATGGGTTAGAATGGGTTCTATCATGAAAGATGGTATTTTCAAATATAAAAATGTAAAGGGCGTCCCATTTATCGCTCGAAGTTATGACATGCCATCTCTCTGGACGCTTCAATAGCGCCATCACTATACCGACATACGCATACCTGTCAACGGCTTTCCGTTTCTGGAATCAGATTTTAAATCTGGTCCCAACAGTAAAATAAGCTCCAGCCTTGTGACATCCATCGCGGACGGGGCATAAAAGGAAACTATTCAATCCTGCTTGATTTTCGGATAGGGTCCTGATAACGTGGCTTAAATCATAGATTATTTATTTCATTGAGAAAAATTTTCGGGCAAAGCGGCAGATGGAAATCACCTACCGCTTTTTTTAATTCTTACCTTGCCTGCAGCGCCCGGCCGATCGTCATTATTTCAGCTTCCTTTGTTCCCTCATAAATCTCCAGGATCTTGGCGTCGCGATACATTTTTTGGACGGGGTATTCGTCGATGTAGCCGTAGCCGCCGTGCAGCTCTACGGCGTAGTTGGCGCAAAACACCGCTGTCTGCCCGCCGTAGAATTTCGCCATGGCCGCCAGCGTATAATCAGGCTTGCCGTTGTCGATGAGCCACGCGGCGCGGTAGATCAACCCGCGCAGTGCTTCAATGCGGATGGCCATCTCGGTCAATTTCATTTGCGTCATCTGGAAGGTGCCGAGGGGGGCGCCGAAGGCGGTTCTTTCTTTCACGTATTTGACGCTGGCTTCAAGACATGCTTCCGACAGGCCCAGCGCCTGGCCGGAGACCATGATGCGGGTGATGTCGAAAAAATGCATGAGCTGGCGGAAGCCGTTGCCTTCTTTTCCCAGCAAATTGCTTTGCGGCACCCGTACATCTTCGAAGGCTATTTCCGCTGTGTCGCTGGAGCGGATGCCCATCTTGCCGCGGATTTTGCTTCGCGTCACGCCTTTTGCGTCCGCGGGGACGATGATGAGGCTGAAGCTGTTGTGGCGCTTCTCTTCCGGATTGGTGATGCACTGCGCCACCATGAAGTCACAGACGGTGCCGTTGGTGATGAACATCTTGTTGCCGTTGATGACGTAGTCACCGCCGTCTTTGACGGCCCGCGTCTTGTAGCCCGCGACGTCAGTGCCCGCGTTGGGCTCCGTGTAGGCGCCCGCACACACCTGCTCGCCCGTACAGATCGGCGGCAGGTATTTTTTCTTCTGCTCCTCCGTTCCGTAATTCAAAATGGATTCGCAGCCGAAGCCGGAAGCAACGACGTTGAGGCTGATGCCCATATCGATTTTTGATATTTCTTCCGTGATAAGGGCGTTGCCTAGAATGCCGACGCCGGCGCCGCCGTATTCTTCGGGAATCCACGCGCCGACCAGGCCGTTCTGCGCGGCCTTTTTTCTGATTTCCGGCGTGTACTTCTCATGCTCGTCGCTCTCGCGCACAACCGGCGCAATCTCCGCCATCGCGAACTTACGCGTCATGTCCTTCAACATTTTCATTTCTTCAGTAAGTTCAAAATCCATATCATTACTCCTTCTTTGAGTCAGTTCTTCACTCTTGACAAAATCGTCATGTTCGTTTTTTGCGCACGATTTTCGGAATTGCGCGGTTACAATCCAGCGGCGCATAGTTCAACAGATTTGGCAGCAACAAAATAATCTGTCAAACATTCTTTTATAAATATTAGCGAGTTTTCTCTACCTCTCTTTGACACCCCCTTGGATTGCAATTCTGTCAAGAGTGAAGAACTGACCCTTCTCTTTAAGTCCAGATGACGTTGTCTTCGCGAAGCTTTCGAATCTCCTCCTCCGTTTTTCCAAGGAGGACCGTTAATATCTCGTTGCTGTGTTCACCCAGATCGGGATCGAGAGGAACCTCTTCACCCGTTACACCTGCCTCGGCGCCGAAAAATTTTATGGGCAAATTGTAGGTTTTTACGGGCCCCAGTTTGGGATGGTTGACGACGACAACCATGCCTCTGGTCTTCAGATGGGGGTCGTCCAATAATTCCTTGACATCCTTGACGATGCCCATCGGCGCGTCCATGGCTACAAAAAGGTTTTCCAAATCCTCAGCGGTCATGTTTTCTTTGAGCCAGGCCGCAAAAGCTTCGTTGAGCTCCTGCTGGTTTGCCGCCCGGTTGAGAAAAGCCTCGATGTTGTCTCCTCTATACTTCTCCACCAGGTCCTGCCGGCCCATTATGCCGTAAAGCTCCTCAAAGACAGGGCTGCTGAAAGCGCATACCATTACCCAGCGGCCATCCTTGGTCAGAAAAGTATCCCAGGGAACGCCGAAGGGATCCAAATTACCGCGCCGCGGCGCAGGTTCGCCTTCCATGCTTGTCTTGATGACGTTTTCCTCCAGCACCGAGAAGATGCTGTCCATCATGGCGACTTCGATTCTTTGCGCTTCTCCGGTCAGGTCGCGCAGTCTAAGGGCAGATAGGATACCGGAAACCAGATAAAGTCCCATAACGGCGTCGGCTATGCCCGGTCCGGTTTTGAGAGGTGACCTGTCGGGATAACCCGTCAGGCTCATGAGACCTCCCATGGCTTGGCCCACCGGATCGATGCAGGGCCGGTTTGAGTAAGGGCCGTAGCTGCCGAAACCGGACGCCGATGCATAAATTATTCTTGAATTGTGTTTTCTGACCTCCTCGAAACTCAAACCCAACTGGTCGAGAGCACCTGGTGAAAAGTTTTCCGCCAAGACGTCGCATTTTTTCACAAGTTCAAAAAATACTTCACGACCCTTTTCCTGCTTCAAATCGAGGGCCAGCGATTTCTTGCCTCGGTTGAGCGTGGCAAAGTAACCGCTGTACCCGTTTTTAAAAGGCGGCATGATGCGCGTCTTGTCCCCGATAGGGCCTGCCTCGATTTTGACAACTTCCGCGCCGAGGTCGCCCAGAATTTGCGTCGCGAAAGGACCCGCATATACCCACGTAAGATCCAGAATTCTGATTCCGCTCAATGGTTTGATTTTCATTTAACACCTCTCTGGGCGGCAGCTTTTTCCATCTGCCGCGGTTGGTCCATGTTTCGATTGAGGTCAAGTTTTTCTTCGACGGAAGATCCAATAATAAAGCACGCCTATTATAATCCAAGCCACAAAAACAATACGGGCTTCCATCGTCAAAATTGCCAGGGACAGTAAGAAAGTAGGCACCGTACCGATGAGAGCCAAAATAGGAATAATTGCACCGCCCGGCATTCTGTACGGGCGCTCTGCGTCGGGTTCTCTTCTTCTAAGCATCATAACGGCTACGGCCGTCATCATATAAGTGATCAGTACTGCGGACGCCGCCGTATCGAATAAAACGATCAGTTTCGGTACAAAGCTGCCGATGATGCCCAATATCCCCACGAAAATAATGGCCCAATGAGGCACGCCGAATCGCTTGTTGACATTGGCAAAGACCGACGGAAGTTCATGGTCCCTCGCCATCGCCATCATCAGCCTGGAGGCGCCGACGACGAAGCCGTTCAGGGTTGTGACGAGACCGGCCAGCCCGGCAAGAATGACGATCGTTGCGCCGGATGGACCGAGAAGTTTGGTTGCGATGAAATTAATGGGTACGGGGTCGGTATTTTTTGCAAGCTGTTCCCAAGGGACGACGCCGGCGTTGGCGATGCCGACGACAAGGTAGGCGATGAAGACAAAGAAGATGGACATCGGAATAACGAAGACCATTTTGCGAATCGGCGCATTCACTTCCTGTGCCGCCTGAGGAAGGATGTCATATCCCATGAATCCGAGGAAATAAATAGGCACCATGAGGAATACTCCTGCCGCGCCCCTTCCGAAGAAAGGTGCGAAATTCTCTATTTGCAGGCTGGCGATTCCCGGAAGGGCGTAAGCGAATATGCCGCCGAAGAGAATTAGAGTCAGCACGAGCTGTAGGATGGCAGAGAAGGTGATGCCGATGAGATTGATGGACGTGAAAATGACGGCTGCGCCTACGCCGATCCATGCCACAGGCACGCCGGGAAAGATGCCGGACACCAGCTTTCCGATGATGATGCATTCGCCCGGCATCATGGCCGCGTATGCCAGCACTAAAAGCCAGCCGGTAATGAATCCGGCGAACTTATTCATGGACCTGCGTACATAAATATATGCGCCCCCCGCCACGGGCATCATAGAGCACAGTTCTGCAAAACATAGCCCGACGAAAAGCGTGAAGACCGCTGCCAGGGCGAGGCCGATCATTCCCGCGGGTCCGCTTCTGTCCATGAAAGAGTTCGCCAAGACCGCCCAGGCCATCCCCACCATGGCGCCGGTTAAAAGTGTGAAGAGCGTTACGAGAGTCAAGCCGCGTTTCAGGTTGTTTGTGTTTTGTTCCACGTTACTTCCTCCTTATATATATTTCTGTGAAAGAAATTGGTGAAGCAGACGATGTGAAAACACGAGGTTTGAAAACCGGATGACAAATTGTGCCGCTTGTGATCCGTTGACACAAATGTGTTTGAGGCGCCCCGGGCCTCAATAGACCTTTGTCTCTCCTCTTAAACGAATTCTTTGAAGATATCAATTGTTCTTTGCCGCATCGTTGATGGAAAAAAAACGGCAATATCAATCATTCAGCGTGAATTCCCACCGGCACATCACGCCTTCGATTTTTGGGTCGGGGTGGGCGTGCAGGCAGACGACATCGAATTCAGGATTGACTGTTTTCGCCAGCGCACGGTAAAGGCTGTCCGAGCCTAATTTGCAGGGCAGACGCTCCAATCCCAGGCTGTCTCTGTAAGTTCCCATGGGGCATTTGTTGACTTCCATGGTAAGCCTCTTTTCGCTGATTTCCGTAAACTGCCAGTCGAAGCCGGCGCCGGCCCATTGCGCCGCGGTGTACTTTAAAGCGACAGCCAACGCTGCCGTGTCGTTCCCCAGCTGGAGAAGCTTCTTGAGGCGGCCTGCCTGCGCCGGCGCCAGTTTATCCCAGACTTCCTGATCAAATCTTGCCGCCGCTTCAAAGCCGAAATCCCTTTCTGTAAAAACCATCCAGTAACTTTGCAGCGTCCAATAGTTTCTCACCCACATGTTGACCATTTCGGCCAATTCTTCCTTGGAGAGTCTTGAAAGATCCGCTTTCATCTCCTCCCAGGAAACTCTTCCCACAACGGGCGCGGTCAATCCATTTTTTCTTGTATTATCATTGCTCATAAAGAACCTCCCTAAGATTTGTCACTGCTAAGAAATGAATAGTACTGCAACCGTTTCAACAATGTCCAGAAGTAAAAAGGGCGGCATCATTTTTCAACAGCGAAAATGTAAGCGATTCATCAAAATGAAATTCCGTCGCGGATGCTAAAGAATGTTCTGTCATTGCTGCCGCGTACCGGCTGCTTTTTGGCCGGTTTGCCGCAACATTTGCTCCAGAGATTTCTGCGATGATAGCGGGAGCTTCGATGCTGCTGATGACATGCATAGCGCTCTTGCCCTTCGAACAGATCAAAGGGGCCACTTCATATATTTTTGGATAAGCCGCGCCCAATTCCGGCGTCAGGTTTTAATATCCCCCTCCGGTTCGAGAATGCGGGGGATCCTATCATCGCCATTTTCCTTCTGCCGTTTTCCTCGGGCGATGTTGCTATAGCGGCCATAGTAACGCACCATCTGCTCGCCTTTATTGGGGATGTGCGAACACATGGCAGCCGACCATTCCAGGGCGGGAAAGTCCTGCTCGCTTTCCCGTCTCCGCATCTTTCAATTTTCCTTTGACAAACAGTTTCGAAATTGCAATGAGAACGTAGCACCGGGCTCTTTTGGGACAAGAGGTACGGTTCATCAAAAGCATGCACGCTCAAAGCGTCAGAAAATATCGATAACATAAAAAAGGAGCAGTAAAAATGGTCAATACATTGTCGACACAGGATCTCGCTAATTTTGAAAAAATATTCCATCCCCAAAGAGTTGCGATTGTGGGCGTTTCCGCTGAAGGATTCGGCTTCGGAAGCAACACAATGATGGCTTTGCAAACGTTTGGATTCAAAGGCGAAATCTTTCCCGTCAACCCAAAGGGCGGAACGATTCGCGATTTGAAAATATATCCCAGGATCGAAGACATTCCTGGAGAGATCGACTTCGGGATCATTGCCGTGCAGGCACCGCTTGTTCCCAAAGCGCTTGAGGATCTCAGGAAGAAAGGCGCGGTCGGGGCGGAAATTCTCTCTGCCGGCTTCAAGGAACTGGCAACCGAACAGGGGCGGGCTCTGGAAGACGACGTGAAGCGTGTCGCCAAAACGGGAATACGCGTCATCGGACCGAACTGCTTTGGCATCTATTGCCCGAAGAGCGGGCTCACGCTTCCGCCGGGATCGGAATATTGTAACGAACCTGGCACAATCGCCTTTCTGGCGCAAAGCGGCGGCATGGCCAACGATTTTATCAAGGCGGGGAAATGGCTCGGCCTGAGATTCAGCAAAGTCGTGAGTTTCGGAAACGGCGCCGATCTCAGGGAAGCGGAACTGCTGCAGTATCTTGCGCAGGACCCCGACACAAAAGTGATCTGCATGTATATCGAAGGCGTCGGGGATGGAACGGCTTTCTTCAACACTTTGAAGAAAACGGCAATGAAAAAGCCGGTCATCATTTACAAGGGCGGTCTTTCGGAGGCCGGGAACAGAGCCGTCGCCAGCCATACGGCTTCCATGGGCGGCAGTAGAATGATCTGGGAATCCGTATTGAGCCAGGCCAATGCCGTGAAGGTAGCCAATTCATGGGAAATGTCGCAGGCGGCGCTGGCTTTCACATTGCTGCCGGAAAGATCGTTTAAAGGCATCACGGTAGCAGGAGGCGGCGGGGCACTTGGCGTCACCGCCTGCGACACCGCAGAGGCTTTGGGGATCCATCTGCCGATGTTGAAAAAAGAAACGCAGGAAAAAATACTGTCCGTGCTGCCGAAGCCCGGCTCCAGCGCGCTTAATCCGATCGACGTTGCCAATCCCGGCGTGCCGCCTGAGATTTTGCGTGAAGTTCTTTTTAGCGCCGCCGAGGAGGAGTCCGTCGATTTGCAGATATTGATTCAGCTTCTCTACCAGTATAAGGCGTTTCGCAGGGGCGGCATGCCGATGAAAGAAGCGACGCCGTATGTAGGCATCGCCGAAATGTCCGAAGAGATCAGGGAAAAGACGGGAAAGCCTGTTGTTCTCGTGTTGCCCAATAACGTACAGGGAGAGGAAGATATAGACATCGAGGAAGTGCGGCGCGCAGCAAGGACGCTATTCCTCGAAAAGAAAATTCTGCCGTTCGAGAACCTTCCGGACGCGTTCACCGCCATTAGCCGCGTGAACCGTTATTATGAGCGACGCGAGGTAATGAAGGGGTAAGACAGCCGTCGGACTCGCCGCGAGCACATATTATTCTTAATGATGTAAAATGAACGATTCAAATACCCAATCCAAACGGAACGCCGACTTTCGGGGAACGGCCCTGTTGTTTCTCCTGTTTCTCTGGATCGTCTGGTTCATCAGCTTCACGGCCAGGATGATATTTTCTCCCCTTTTGCCGCTCATGGAAGACGAATTTCACATCAGCCATGCCGGCGCCAGCGGCATCTTTTTATTTATCTCCGGCGGCTACGGTTTATCCGTTTTTTCTGCCGGCATTTACGGGGGAAGATTCGGCTATAAAAAAACGATTTTCGCTTCTCTCATTTTATCCGCTCTGGTTTTTCTGCTCATACCCTTCGCCGGGAATTTTACCGTCCTTTACGTGTTTTCGTTGATCTTCGGCATCTCGACCGGCGCCTATTTGCCCTGCGTCATTCCTCTGATTACCGACTATTTTGCCGAAAAGCACTGGGGCAAATCCATTGCGATCCATGACTCGGCGGCTCCCATCGGGATCTTCAGCGCGCCTTTTCTCGCGCTTTTCTTCCTTGGCTTTCTGCACTGGCGGCAAATTTTCACCGTCTTCGGTATCTTATTTCTCATGCTGGCGGTTTTGTTTCATTTCATCAGCGATGAATTGAAGATTGAGGCAACAGGCGGCCAATCTTTCAGAAATGTGTTGAAGAACAGGTCCTTGTGGATCTTAAGCATTCTATGGATATTCGCCGCGGGATCAAACATCGGCATTTACTTCATCGCGCCGCTTTACCTGACGAAGGAACTGCACCTCAGCATCGGGCACGCCGATTCCGCCCTCGGCATTTCCCGACTGGGAGGCATGGCCGTGGCAATCGCCTGCGGCTATCTTGCGGACTGGTTCAATCTCAAGAAAATCATGTTCGCCATTCTGTTGCTGACGGGCCTATTCACTATAGCCTTGAGCGTCGCTTCAACCAAATGGGTCGCTGTCGCTCTCTTCTTTCAGGCAACTTTCGTAACGGGCTTTTTCCCTTTGACTTTTGTGATGACGGCAAGGCTTTTCCGTCAGGAAGAAAGGGGCATGGCCACAGGATTCATGTTGACGATGGGGATCATGCTGGGCGGCGGCCTGGTGCCCTACCTGCTGGGAATAGCCGGTGACCTGATCAGCTTCCGGGCGGGAATTCTCGTCATTGGTTTATTAGTCGCGTTGTCGAGCATGTTTATTTTCAAGCTTGACGGAACTCCAGAAAAAGCCTAATCAAACAAAAGGGGGATGGAACCTCCGCCTCAAACGGTCACCGGTTCTTTTGTTTCCCGTCCAGCGTTATAAATGAATGCAGAATGATCCGTTTAACATTCTAAGCATTCGTATCTGCCAAATGAAATAGGACGAAAAATGAAAACATTAAAGCATACCAACCGGGTGATTCATTTTTTATCGATTCTTCTGATATCAGGGGGGGTAAGTCTCTGCACTAATGGATCGTACGCAAAAAACGCGGACATCGACGGGAATCAGTCCATAACGCTAGCAGATCCCATCTTGGGACTTCAAATATGTTCGGGTATCAGTCCAAACCCCTCTGTTAATATTAATTTAGACGCCGATATGAATGACGATCAATGCATTGGTTTGCCTGAAGTCATAGCGTCATTCCAAACAATTGCGGGGCTTCGTCCCGAGCAGATTGTTTTCAATGCCTGGCTGAACTCCAGTGAACCTATTTACAATCAAACCGATGAGATGCGCTTCGACCTCTCCTGGGATGGGGATGACGCCCTGAATCAGGGATTGATCTATGCCTGGATTCTTGATCCTCAGGGTGAGAAAATCTATCTCGCAGCGGCTGGCTGTAACAGTGAAGTCGCGCCACTGGCAGCCGTCGACCTGTTCCAAGCGGGACATTATCAAATCCGGGACATGGATTGTTTTTCGAACCTTGTGAAGCTTTACGGTGATTACACCCTGCAGGCAGTCATCACGCCAAATGACCCGGATGCCTTTGAAGACCCAAACCAATGGCTGACCCCATTATTGTCAAGGACGTTCAGCGTTTCATCCCATACGATCCCCCTGACTTTTGGAGAGTCTGATCCTGAGATAAGACAGCTCCGCGTGGTTCAGGGCGATGACGGGTACTGGATCGGCTACACCGAAATAGCATCGAAAATGCTCTATCTCATGAAAACGAATTTTGAAGGACGCACCCTGATCCCCCCTTTCGCTTTGGCCGAAGTCGTCTCTACCAGCGACGCGGATAACCTGTATTGCTTTGCACTGGTGACATTACCCTCCGGCGGGCTTCTCGTGCTCACCTCGGAAATCGCCGCAGACGCCGAATACAATGATCCGCGATTGCTGCGTGAATACCGGTTCGATGGTGCCGGCAAGACCATTACAAACCGCACCATTATGGAAGAAGGGCAAGAGGACGATGAATATTATAAGGATCTGTGGGCGGCAAGAACCGAAGATGGGCGGGTACTATTTGCCGCCCGGTCGCATTTGGGGCTTTTATATGGGTTGTTTGACGATCAGGGCACGGTGGAAACCCACCCGGTTCTTCCTGAGGGTGGGTTTATGAGCAGCGATCTGTTTGAGTGTCATTACAGTTCCGCTCAAAACCGCTTCTATCTCCTGTATTACCTCTATGGAAACCCCGGCGAAACCCACCTCACCCGCTGGACACTGGAGGGAAATAAAGACGCGGATCAGAATATCAGTACCGCTGTGAACAATCTTTACGGCAGCCGGCGGCCAAAAATCCTTGAAGCACCAACCGGCCTGGTCATAACACTCCCTAAAGGCCTATACGATGACTTTCAGTTTCTAACCCTCAATTTCTCCGGGGAGGTTCTGAATCAAAAAACAGTCGAGACCCTGAGGGTTTTTCCCGGGACCACCGACAATCACCACTCGGTTCTGCTTGATGCAAACGATACGGTACGCCTGGCGTTTGCTACCGGGGGCGGCCTCTACTACACCGTGTTCGATTTGGACGGCCGGCTCCTGACCCCTTTGACGAACCTGGCCTCAGCCCCGTATAACCGCAGCAACTGTTTTGGAAAAGTCTTTGACCATAATGGGGTGGTCACCTTTTTTTATGTTTATGATAATCCTTCACGCGATCTCGTTTGCCTCCATTTGGGTCAAGACTTTATCTCCGGACAAACCGATCTGGTGGTTGCCGTACCTCAGGTGGCACAGTCGCCGGATTACGCCCTGCTCGATTCCGAAGTAGGCATTCGGACGACCGTCTTCAATCGGGGCGAAGCCACGGCTGAAGACACAACTTTGAGCCTGATCCACAATGGACAAATTTATCAAGCCGACGTAAATTCGCTGGCACCGGGTGCCGGCCAAACGCTTGAATTTCACCTTCCCACGCCGCTGTTTCTGAACGCCGATCCGACAATCGATCTAAGTCTTAATGACGGTTCCTGGGCGGAAAATAATCAATGTCGGACCAAAATCAATTACCCCGCCTCCACCCCCATCTATTCCAACAACGCTTCAATTTATTTATGGTCGGTGCAGGATCAGGTGACGCACGCTCCGGTGGCCTACGTCCATTACACGTTACCGCTCGCACAGGTCCGGACTTACAGCGGACAGATCAAGGACATCGTCCTGACCGGTTACACCGGAGCGGACGGTCAGATTGCAACGGTCCTCGAACCCGGCGAATACAGCATTCGTTTGTCCCGGGGCGGATACCCCACAACGTCTTACGAAGTCACCGTGCCTGATCCATCCAGTCTGGTGCTGGAACTCGAGCCCCCCGGCGATCTGACCCTGAACTTCGAAGATGCCGGCGGAGGTAATCTTCATCCCGTACCCAACCCGGTCAACATTGAAATCTTCGATGATGTCGACCGGTACGACTATGATGCAAGGGGCGACGAAACTGGGATATTCATCCAGGACCTCATGCCCATTGCCTACAATTACAAAGTCCGGGCCTTCGGCTACGAAGAGAAAACCGGAACCGGTTTGACCATTACGGGTGGACTGAACAACCTGAAGACGATTGTACTAACCCCGCTTCCCCGGGCGACTCTCAGCGGTCGGGTCCGTTCCGGAAGCACCAATCTGTCGGGGGCAAATGTCCGGATCCAGGGAACACGTATTGAAACCGCCTCTGACGCGGACGGGCTGTTCCTTCTCGAAGATATTCCATACGGCCAACGCCGTCTGTGTATCACCAGAGAAGGTTATCAGGATGTGACCCTGAGCCTGAATTTAGACACGAGCGTTGAATCAACCGGCGACATCATCATGACACCCATCGTGGAATCGGAGACCGATCTGGGACACTGGGTAGTCGGGGCATGGAACCAGATTGAAGAAGTCCCGGGCACTTTTTTTACATCAAACTATAAAGTAACCACCACCTATGGCTTGTTTGATCTCACCGGCTATTTGTCTTTTGAAAAAACGGGTGATCAGGCCGAATTCAACAGCCTGGAGCTGACGATTAGCGGCTGGAAATGGTATTATTACAGCGTCAGCACGTCTTTCAGCCTCTTAGACATTGCTTTTTCAAGTTTGGACGAATTGGTCAGCGGGAGCGGCGATCTTATCGGCGCCCTTGTGGACGTCGCGGATGGCGGATTCTTTAATTTCCTCGATATTAATGTGGGGGCCGGCGGATCGGGAGGAGAGACGCTTGTTCGGGTGGACCGGGTTGTTATTTATGACGGGAATACGGAGGCCTGGGATTCTTATGACCAACTGCTCCAGTTTTATTCCGACGAGGGAACGATTCACCTGCCTCTGGACGCACAGGTATCGGACATCAATGCCGTGAAATTGCGGATCTATATTCATGTCAGTAACGAAAATTACGACATCGGCCCCCTGTTCCTGCGTGACAAGATGATGCTCGAATGGCATTTTGAAGACGGTCAGGTGAAATTAAAAAAATTCGTTCAAAACCCGGTCGATTACCCGACCTTCGAATTCTAGAACGAACGGACCATTTCTTAAAGAGTGAAGAAACACTTGACCGGACATAAGCCATAAAACCGCTGCCATCAACTTTTTCTTTTACAGTGAAAATATATTATGATGACATTAATCTTTCTAAGGACGATCGTTTTTTCGGGTTGATCAAAGCGGCAAAAAAGATCAAACAATCCGGCAAGACCTGTCAGCAGGATAAGCCGGCTCATCCGGGAGAAAGTAACCTTTATGGCAAACGATAATCATACCAAAACAAAATGGTATCGGGACTGGATGACCCAGCCGCGGGGCCAGGCGGCCAGGAGCACGTACTGGCTGTTCTGGTGCACGGTTCTGCTCATACTGCTGTTCGCCGCCTACGAACTGCTGAAAAGCCCTTATATCCCCAATCCCCAACTCCTTTTTTATCGTCCCTCCTCCAACCTTGAAACCGTCGATCGACCGGGGAACTGGGGCACTTACGCCCAGACACCCGCGCACCAGCGTTTCGTCGGCGAAAAGGTTGAACTGAAAGGCGACGTCCTGTGGTCCTATCGGCAATCCGACATGGCCGACTCATCACCGGCCGTCGCTGAGGGCATCGTTTATGTGGGCGGAAATTACGAGGTGATCGCGCTCAATGCTGAAAACGGCGAAAGCATCTGGACGTTTCCCATGATCGGACCGGTGAGTTCTTCCCCGGCCGTTGCCGGCGACTTTCTGTTTTTCGGTTTACTGGACGGCCGGATCATAGCGCTGGATCGCCTCTCCGGGCAAATAAAGTGGACGTCTACGGCGGGAAACTTCGTCAATTGTTCACCACAGGTTGTCGGCGGCCTTGTGCATATCGGCTCCGCGGACGGATACCTGTATGCCCTGGACGCCAAAAGCGGCAAGGTCGTCTGGAAAGTTCCCATCGATGGAGATGTCGCTTACGCGCCGGCGATCCGTGACGGTATTATCTATACGGCTTCCCACAGTAACAAACTATACAGCCTGGGCGCCCGAACCGGCGCCCGGCGGCTGGAGTTCGTTCTGCCTCGTCCGATTATCGATGCGCCGGTCGTCACAGCCGATACCGTTTACGTCGTCACCGAGGACGGAAGACTTACAGCCTTGAAGCATAAGGCGCGACAGAGGCCATGGACCCGGTCCATCCATAACATCTGGATACAGCTTTGGATCATGGGAATCCCTTTACCTCCGCCTCCCCTGCAGGCGGGAACCCTCTGGCAAACGGCTCCCCAGGGCAGGAAAGCCCGGTTTGTATCTGCTCCTGCCGGCGGCGGCAAACATCTCTTTCTCGGAGACAGCCGGGGATGCTTTTACGCCCTCGATGCCCGCACGGGAAACCCCGTATGGAATATCCGGACAGGGGAAGGCATCACGACGGCTCCCCTGCTGACGGAAGACGGGGTTTACTTCGGGACCCAAGCCGGTACCATTTATGGCGTGGACCGCCGTACCGGACAAATCCACTGGACATTTCACCTGGCGGCTCCGCTCAAAGGGGATCTGGTCTATGCCACCGGCAGGCTCTTCGCCCGAACAACGGACGGGATGCTTCACGTGATTGAATAAGTTCTATAGGTTAAATACCAAGTTATTTGCCCTAAAAATCCCCTTGACTTATCTTATTTTCCCTCCCTATACTTCCACAGCAAAAAAGAAGTTCTTGTCCATTCAGCTCAAAATATACTTCCCGGCAAAAAAGGAAGTCCTTATCCATCAACGACAGCCCCTACAAGGAGCCATAAGATATGAGGCCGGCCTTAATCTCCTACAACAGCGGAATGAAAATTGTCTGGGACCTTTTGATCATCATTGCCGTTTTCATTTCCGGCCTCGTCATCCCGTATCGGATGGTGTCGGGACAGCATCCGACCGATTTTGTTTACTGGTTGATAATAATCATCTTTTGTATTGATATTGTCATCATTTTCAACACGGAAGTGAAAGCCAGAAAGGAGGAATATCCATGTACAGCTTTGAGTTATCGGAAGACAGAAAAGCGTTTCAGAAAGCCGCCAGGGATTTTGCCGAAAACGAGGTCAGGCCCCTGAACGGCAAATTCGACGATGACTGGAACACCCACGCGCTGATGTCGGAGGTGTTGAAAAAGGCGGCGGCCCTGGGTTTTATGGGCCTCCCCATAGACCCGAAATACGGCGGATCAGGGGCCGACGGCATGACGATCATGGCCGTTATCGAGGAACTGGCGGCCGTAAACGGAGGTGTTGCCTGTGTCATCGGGGATACGTGGTTTGCCCAGACACCCATCGTCATCGCCGCCAACGAGGAGCAGCGAGAACGGTTTCTCCGTCCCCTCAGCTCCCGCGAAAAGGCGAACCTGGGGTGTATCTGCATGACCGAACCGGCCTCGGGAGCCGATATCGAAGATCCCCGGATGAAACTCCGGACGGTAAAAACCATGGTGCGGGAAGAGGGAAATCAGTATGTCATCAACGGCGTCAAGATGTGGCCGAGCAACGCCGGCATTGCCTCGCACTATGTGGTCATCGCAACGACGGATCCCCGGAAGGAAGATGCAGGATCATGCATCCTCGTGGTTGAAGAGGGAACACCGGGCCTGTCTTTCGGGAAAATCGAACGGAAGATGGGCATGCCGGAAGACCAGAACCGCGAAGTCGTCTTTGACGATGTCCGGGTTCCGAAGACCAACCTTCTGGGAAAAATCGGTGACGGCCAACGGATCCTGCAGACGACCGTCGCCTACAACCGGCTGGGCGCGGGCATGATTTCCGTCGGCCTGGCCCGCGGCGCCTTCGACTACGCGCTCAACTACTGCAAATCGAGGGTGGTCGGCGGTAAACCCCTGATCGAGCATAGCCTCATCTCCGCCATGTTTGCTGATATGGCCATGGAGATCGATGCCGCCAGACTTCTCGTATACCGGGCCTCCTGGGCACTCAGGAAGCGCGATCCGCACCGGGCGCGCTACTCCGACATGGCCAAGGTCTATGCGACCAACGCGGCCATGAAGGTTACCACCGACTGCGTTCAGGTCATGGGCTCCTACGGGTATTCCCGGGAGTATCCCGTCGAAAAATACATGCGGGACGCAAAGATTGTTCAGATCTATCTGGGGCCAAACGAACTGCTCAGGCAATTGATCGGGGAGAGCCTCTAACATAATTTTCACAGTCGGGTTTGGATTTCATGAATAACCGACAAAGAAACCGGCTGAAGGTGTAAATAGCCCTGATAAGATCTACACAAAGATTTACACGCCGAGGTAGGCTTTTTTGACTTTCGGGTCTTCCTGCAATTCCTCACGGGTTCCGGCCAAAACGATTGTACCGCTTTCCAGAACATATCCTTTTGAAGCGATCTTGATGGCCATGGAGGCATTCTGCTCGACCAGGCAAATGGCTGTCCCGCTTTGATTAATCTCCTGTATGACTTCAAAAATTTTGGCCACCACCAGCGGTGCCAGACCGAGCGACGGTTCATCGAGAAGGAGCAGCTTGGGACGGCACATCAGGGCTCGCCCGATGGCAAGCATCTGCTGTTCGCCGCCGCTCATCGTACCGGCAAATTGATCCCTTCGTTCCCTCAATACAGGAAAAAATTCGCAGACACGCTCAACATCCTTTTCAACGCCTTCGCGGTCGGCCCGCCGCACATAAGCGCCCAGCCTCAGGTTTTGCATAACCGTCATTTCCGGGAAAAGACGGCGGCCTTCCGGGCATTGTGAAATGCCGAGCTTGACGATGGCATCTGTGCTGAGACTGCTTATCGGTTGTCCTTCAAAGATCATGGTCCCCTTTGCGGGCTTGAGTATCCCGGAAATCGTATTTAAAAGGGTCGATTTGCCGGAGCCGTTTGCACCCAATATGGTGACCAGACTTTTTTCTTCGATACCAAGCGACACATTTTCCAAGGCCCTTGCGCGGCCATAATAGGTATCAATATTTTTGATTTCAAGCAGCATAACCAGGCCCCAAATACGCTTCAATGACCTTTTCGTCCTGACTCACGATCTCCGGCGCTCCCTCGGCAATCATCCTGCCGTAGCTCAGAACAATCAGCCGGTCAGAGATACCCATCACCACTTTCATCTTATGTTCGATCAGACAAATGGTTATTCCAATATCACGTATCTTCTTGATGATCCGAATCAGGCTGTCATCCTCTTCTATATTGACGCCGCTGGTGGGTTCATCAAGCAGTAACAGTTTCGGATCGGTTGTCAGCGCGATCCCAACGGAGAGCCTTTTCTGGGCCTCCTGGGGAATATTCCCCGCGAGGTCTTCCTTGAAGGCACCCAGTTCCACAAAATCAAGTATCTCTTCCGCTTTTTGGAAACTTTGCCGTTCGCCTTCACGTTCCCGGAAGCTGCCGAAAATGCCGCCGAAAATGCCGCTTCGGGTGCGAAGGTGATGCCCGACGACCAGATTGTCAAAAACCGTCTTCTCGGCAAAAACCGTCGTAAGCTGAAAAGTTCGGGCAATACCTTTTTTAGCGACCTTATGCGGTTTCATCCCCGTAATATCTTCATCCTGCCAATAATAGCGTCCCTCCGTGGGGCGATGCACACCGGTAATCAGATTGAAGACGGTCGTCTTGCCCGCTCAGTTCGGTCCGATGACACTGACAATCTCGCCCTTATCGATATGGAAGGTCAGGTCGTCGACAGCGGTAAGTCCGCCGAATTTTTTTGTCAGTCCCTCCGTTTTGAAAAGCATAAGCGTGCGCCTTTCCTTTACTGTTTTGAACTTGCCCATCGAGCCCGGAGCAATTTTATACCGCCGGCGATGCCCGAAGGGAAAAAAATGATAACCATAACCAGAAGTATGCCGTAAGCAACCATACGATAAGCGGCCAGAGCGTGTAGCGTCTCGGATATCACGGGCAGGATCATGGCGCCGATAATGGGTCCCGCCATCGTCCCGATGCCCCCGATCATGGTATAGATCAGAATTTCGAAGGTAACATGAAAATCGGAAATCTCCGGGCTTAAAAAACCGATATATGAAGCGTACAGAGCACCGGCAAGCCCAGCGAAAAATGTACTGGCGATAAAGGCGATCAACTTGGTCCGAAAAGGGCTGATGCCGATGGAGGCGGCCAGATCTTCATTCTCTCTAACGGCTTTAAAAGTCCTGCCGGACAGCGAACCGGCAATACGATAAATGATCAGAACGGTTAAAATAAGAAAGAGCAGAAGCAAATAATAAGTAGCCACCATATTGTTTTCAAAGGTAATCGCTGATCCGAAAGGCAGGGGAATGTTTTCCGGACTGGGTATGCCCATGAGTCCCCGCTGTCCCTCCGTAAGGGTATCCCACCGATCGATGATGACCGTCACGATAACACCGAAACACAGCGTCCCGATGGCAAAGTAGGACCCTTTGGTCCTCAATGCGGGCAACCCAACCAGCAGTCCGAAAATTGCAGCGATAATGCAGGCAAACGGAAGAGCACCCCAGAAGGAAAATCCGAGCTTTAAAGTCAGCAACCCGGCCGCATAGGCGCCGATGCCGAAAAACGCTCCGTGCGCCAGGTTTACCTGCCCTGCATATCCCATGATAAGGTTCATCGACGTGGCGGCAATGCCCCAGATACAAGCCATGATCAGCAGATGATAGACATATCTGTTTTCGATAAACAGCGGCACCAATAAAGCCGCAATAACGGCAATTGCTGGAACAAGGTATGTCTTCAATATATTTTTTTTCACTATTAATGCGCCTTCCCGAATAACCCCGTCGGCCTGATGGCCAGTACCGTAACCAGTACGCCAAAAGCCAGGACTTCGTTATATTGAGTCGTCAGATAACCGCCTCCGAGACTTTCAATAATGCCCAAAATGAAACCGCCGATGATGGCGCCGGGGATGCTCCCCATCCCGCCGAGGATAATAATCACAAACGCCTTTAAGATAAGCGCAGAGCCCATGGAGGGATAAACCAGCAGAATCGGACCGATCAGCACCCCCGCCGCCGCCGCCAGAGCCGTACCGATGCCAAAGGTAATGAGACCAACCCGTTCCACATTGATGCCCGCAAGTCTCGCACCGATTCTGTCCTGAGCCGTCGCCACAATGGTCGCGCCCAGGGTGGTTTTCTTGATAAACAACTGCATGATCACGATCAAGCTTATGGCGGTCAGGACAATGATGATCCGATGCAGGGTTATGGTGATTCCCAAAAAGTGATAGAGCTGATCATAAACGGCGGGGAACCTTTTAAAATCAGGACCCCACAGGATCAGGGCCCCGTTTTCGATGATATAAATCAGACCGATGGCCGCGATGAAACTGTTCAGATGGGGTGCTTCCATAAGGGGCCGAAAGACAAGCCGCTCAATCAACATGCCGATGACGGCCAGAATGACCATCGTCAAAAGCATGGCCACCCAGAAATTGAATCCCAGCGCGCTGACCATAAGATAGGCCAGATAGGCCCCGAGCATATAAAGAACACCGTGCGCAAAATTGGGCACATGCAGGATGCCATAGATAAGCGTCAAACCCAGAGCAACCAGAGAATAGACACTGCCCAGCATAATACCGTTCAATAACTGTTGAAAAAATAGCTCCATGTCAATCCTTCCTGCTCACCTTGGAAACGGTGACGATAACATCAACAGCCTGACTGATACGAATAGTGTTTGGGATATCCATGAGGGTCCGGCAAATAAGTCCGGGACTTACTTGCCGGACCACTTTTCATAACGGAGCGCTACTCTCCCATCCAGGTTGCACCGTATTTTTTATACCATGGCGCGGGATCGATATTGATGGGGTCGACAAACTTATTGTCACGGATCGCGATAGCGAAATAACCCGAGATGAACTGTCCTTCCGGCGTAACCTTATTGATGCCGCGGATGGCATGCTCGCCGACCGGAAGCACATCACCAATGGCCTTCCTGATTTTCTGGGTATCCGTGACCGAGCCCGATTTTTTCATAGCCTCGGCGATGATGTACATGACCTCATAGTTGAAAGCGGACTCAGAGGTGGGAATCGCGTCGGCGCCGAATTTGTCCCTGTAGCTCTTGTTGTATTTTTGCATCATGGGCAACGGCATCATGCCGACCGGGCAGACGCCGATCGAGTTGTTCAAAATCTCCATTGACACCACCTTGGCCATTTCATCGAGTTTACACTGTGATCCGAGGAGAAACCCGCCCTTGAAACCCAGTTCACGGGCCTGACTAACCAGCATGGCCGTGGGCTCGGACGGACCGTAAAGAAAAATACAATCCGGGTTTTTCGAAAGCGCCTTTGTCAAAAAAGGATAGAAATCGGTGACTGTTCTGAAATCAATACTGTCAACGGACGTCACTTCTCCGCCCTTGTCTTTCCATTGCACCTGAAAGATTTTTTCGGCCATTTTCCCCGCTTCGTGGGCGCCACACAGTAAAGCGACCTTACGGTAGCCGTTCTCCCACCCCATATCGGCGGGTCCGGAATTGTAAAACGCCATCGACATTGGCGCCTTGACGACCAGTTTGTTGCCCTGCTTAAGGATGGCCACGTTGTCTGTGTATCCGTGGATGAGAACTTTTTCGCGCTCGTTGAATTTTTCGATGGCCAGAATGCCGCCGCTGTGCGGGCAGAAAATAGCGATCGGTTTGGGGCTTACGGTGGTCAGCATCCGACGGACGTTGGAAACGGTTTCGGCGGGTTTATATTTGTCATCGAGATAGGTCAGCTTGAAGGTGTAAGTTTTACCGCCAACCGTGATACCGCCGGCACCATTGATTTCATCGATCGCCTGTTGAATACCATGTAAATTATTGGTGCCGTATCGCGCCGCACCTCCGCTTAGAGGTCCTGAATAGCCGATCGAAATCGTCTCGGCACAATATGCGAATGTGGTGAAAGACGCCAGCAAAACACTAAGTACAAAAATAAACATCCAATGTTTTTTCATGATTCTTTCCCCCCTTTTATTTTGAAAAATAAAAAAACCAAACGCTTTTAAAAACGACGCTTTTCTTGTTGTCGACATCATTGCGGCAACTACCGTGTCCTTATTCATTTGTGTTAAAATTGAGAACGGTTTTGATATGTCCAAGCAGTATCACTTCATCACGGCATAGACCGGTGACATGATGGCCCTTGCTTTTTCCGGCAAAAAACGGCTGAAGTGCCACATAACCGATCCCCGTTTCGTCGGTTTAAAGACCTGAAAACACTTTTGGGGTTTTTCAGGTTGGCTCATTTTTGAAAAGCCTTCTCATGCCTTGGTCTGTTAAAATACCTAAAACTTGCGATTACTGTAATCTGCTGTTCTTCTGCCCAAAGTGGAGGAAGGATCGGAATATTATTTGATCATCTGAGGTCGCATCAATGCCATCCTGGCAGAATTCGGATGGTTATTCAGGTTAACAATTTCTCTCTGTTACCTCAGTCATAAGGCAACATTCCTCATCATTTTACCTGTTACGAACTGAAACAACCTTTAGAAAAATATCAAGCCGCATTCGAGTTGTCAAATTAAAAGGTTGTGTCTTCATATGAATATTTTTCCCCCTTTTAATTTAAATACTCGTTTTATGGGTCAATTCTGCAAATATTTGGTTTTACAATAAGCCGGGTTTTTGAGATGCCGATTTAGCCATCATTTACAAAAGGAGAACATGATATGGAAAACATAATCGATTTTCCTATAACCTGGCTTTACCATCCAGATAATTCCTCAGCATCTCAATAAAGATACGGGCGGCAAGAGAATGAATTCCCCTTTCGGGATAAATAATGCCGAGGGTCCGGCATTCGGATTTCTTGAAGACGCGAAGGGCCTTTAATGTTCCCTGTTCTATTTCCGTCTGCAGGGCAATGAGGGGAACGATGGAGATACCGAACTGCAGCTGCACGAGCTTCTTGATCACTTCGATGCTTCCCAGCTCCATGATGATCTGAGGCTTCAGACTGGCGTCCCTGAAGCGCCGGTCGATGTAGGTCCGGGTGTTGGAGCCGTGATCCAACAAAAGCAGCGGATGAGCGGCGAGGTCTTGAAACACGATTTTCCTGCGTTTGGCCAGTTCGTGCGTCGGCGCGCAGATCGCCACATCTTCTCGGAGGATTAAATCCTCGCAGGCCAGTTTTGGGTTCTCTATAGGCAGTGTTACGATGCCGACATCCGCCTCCCGGGCCGCCACCTGTGCCGCCGACTCCGGCGACGGCTTGCACTGAATGCGGACATCGACTCCCGGGTATTGATCCCGAAACCTTTTTAACACATCCGGCAGGATATAATAGGCCGTCGTATCGCTGGTGCTGATTGTCAGCTCTCCTGCAGTCAGGTCTTTTAAAGCGGCAACCCGGTCTCTTCCCTGTTCCAGTGTTTCAAACATCTCTTCCACATGGATCAGGAAAATCCGGCCGGCCTGAGTCAAACGGCTTTGCCGTCCCTCTCGCGTGAAGAGCAGTTCCCCCAACTCTTCCTCCAGAGACCGGATGGCCTGGCTGATCGCCGGCTGGGTCCGGAACAGCTTTTCCGCCGCCCGCGTAAAGCTGCCTGTTTCCGCCACAGCCCGAAAGGCCGTGAGCTGTTCCATGCTTGTTATCATAAGTTAATCTTATTAAAACTATAAATATTATCAATTTGATTTATACTTAAAACATACTTATCCTGGCGGCGCAAGAAAAAAATACGGATATTCCCACTATTAGAAAAGATGGTTTCATGATCAAGGCGGACTATAGCGAGATTGCCTCTTATTACGACAAGGGGCGGACATTGACGGAAAAGAACCTCATGATGTGGCTCGACCTCGTCGCGAAGTTCTCCAGGGCTTCGGCCGGGGCTAAAGTCCTCGATCTCGGCTGCGGGACGGGCCGTTTCTCCTTACCCATGGCCGCACGACTGGGGTTCGATATGACCGGCGTCGATTCCTCGGCGGAAATGCTGGTGAAAGCGATGGAAAAAGATTCCAACTTCAATGTGAGGTGGATTCTTGGTGATGCGCAAGCATTGGCCTTTCCGGCCGGATCGTTCGAAATTGCCTTCATGTCCCACCTGCTGCATCACTGCAACCACCCACCGATGGTATTGAAAGAGTGTTACAGGGTTTTGGTCCCTTCCGGCATCATCCTCATTCGATATGGAACAATGGATCAAATCCGAAATGATGCTGAACATACTTTTTTCCCGGAAGCCGTTGAGATTGATCAACAGAGAATATTTTCGCGGGAACGTCTGGAGAAATGGCTCCTTGATGCCGGTTTTGTCGACATCTCTTCACAAGAGATCATGCAGCAGACGTATAAGACCGGCGCGGCTCACCTCGATGCGGCCCGAGCAAAGAGCACATCCGTTTTAAGCATGATATCGGAGGAATCCTTCCAAGCAGGGCTCCGCCGTCTCGAAGACCATGTAGCCGGAAACCCGAATGACAAATGGCTCCTTTGCGATAGGATGACGTTGACTCTCGGCAGAAAAAGCAAATTTGCATGAATTATTGACAACAGGCATGGAGGAAACAATGGGGAAAATATATTCGGAGGTCGGAATAGAAAAAGAGTTTTTTCTCTTGAGAAAAGACGATTCATTGAACCTCTTAGACCGAATCCTTGAACCCGGGGAGTATGAATTCCCGGCCGATGCTTTCGGTTTCCTGGTCGAACTTCGCAGCGAGCCCTGGATGCATTTGAATACCGTAAAGATGACCTGGGATATGACCAAATCCTATTGGGAACACCGCGCAGATAAATTCGGCATGGAACTGGTGGACATTCCTTATCTGGTTGTTCCAACTCGGAAGGCAAAATATTTTTACGACAAATATGGAGCAGACAGGTCTCAGGATTTAACGAAGAATATTTATCATGCAAAAAGTTCTCATCATCTTGGAATGTTTTTTAACGGCGATAACTGCAAACTGACGGCAGGCACGCATGTTCATTTCAGTATGAGGGACGGCTTGGGCCGCGTCATTCCTTTTTCATCGCCGCAGGTACATGAAATTGTAGCGGCTATGGACGATGCTTTTCAAAAAGAAATAGCGGCCGCTGACAGAATCAGCGGTGAATATGAAACCAAACAACACGGTTTTGAATATCGTTCCTTACCTTGTAACGTAGATGTATACAAAGCTTTGAAGGTCGCATTTCATGTTTTGAGAAAGTTGGGCAGCAACAGCAAAATGCGGGTAAATTCAAATCCTTCTTGAAATCCAGAATATTTTAGACAACTGCGTAAAAATATCGTTATATTATAGACATTGCAAAACGGTTCATCAGACAGGTGTATAACATGCTTCCCAAAGGTATTCTCTTTGATCTGGATGACACGATCGTTTCCTATTCGGCCGTGGCCGATCCCACCTGGCACGATGTCTGCCGGGAATACGCTGACCGCTACACTTTAGGTGAACCCAATACGCTGTTTACGGCGATCCGGGAGATCGGTAACTGGTACTGGTCCGACGCCGAACGCCACAAAAACGGCCGCAATGATCTGAACAACGCCCGACGACTCATCGTCTCCCTGGCATTCCAAAAATTGAATATCAATGAGTCCATAGCCTTGCAGGTTGCCGATGCCTTCTCAAAACAAAGAGAAGATGCCGTGCATCTTTTTGACGGGGGCAAAGAAACGCTGGAGCACCTCCGGCAGCATGGCGTTTTGCTGGCCCTCATGACAAACGGAGAAGGGCACAAGCAGCGCAGCAAGATCAGACGGTTCGATCTTGAAAAATATTTCAACGCCATCCTGATTGAAGGAGAAATGGGTTTTGGAAAGCCGGAGATGGCCGTTTATTATCGGGCGCTGGATGAATTGGGCCTAAAGCCGGAAGACGTCTGGTCCGTGGGGGACAATCTGGAATGGGATGTAGGCGGACCCCAGAAACTGGGCATCCATGGCATTTGGAACGATCACGCCCGGCAGGGGCTTCCACCCGCCTCCAAAATTATTCCGGACAGGATCATTCATCAAATAACAGAGTTGATCGATTGAAGATGGAAGGGCACGAGAAATATCGCTTGACATTTCCCGGCAAGAGAAGGTATGTAGCGTTTTTCATTGAAGGTTCCCGAAGCATGAGCGGGTAATTTTCATCGTGACCAAATCGATTTTTTAGGAACGTAAAATGCTTTTAATAGAAGATCTCCAAGTAATGCTTGGCGACAAGGAAATACTCAGGCACATTGATCTTGAAATCAAGCCGGGGGAGACGCACATCCTCTTCGGCCCCAACGGGTCGGGAAAAACATCCCTGTTGATGACAATCATGGGATATCCCCAGTATCGCGTCACGGCCGGAAAAATCTCCTTCAAAGGCGAAGACATTACCCATATGACCATTAATGAGCGGGCACGGTTGGGTATCGGCATGTCTTACCAGCGCCCCCCCAGCATCAAGGGACTCAAAACGAAGCAGATGGTCGAAATCTGTTCCGGAAACGGCGTCGATGTGTCCGCCCTGGCGGATCGCCTCAATTTTTCCGATTTTTTGGAACGCGACATCAATGTCGGATTTTCGGGCGGTGAAATCAAACGTTCCGAGCTGATGCAGCTGACGGCACAGAACCCCGATCTGCTGCTGTTCGATGAACCGGAATCGGGTGTGGATCTTGAAAACATCGTGCTTATCGGCAATACCATCGGTGAACTCCTTCAGCGCGAGCATAAGCATATTCCCGGCAAATCGGTCAAAGAAATGAAAGAAGAACGGACGAAAATGGGACTGATCATCACCCATACCGGATTCATCCTGGACTATGTCACCGCCGATATGGGGCAGGTCCTCTATAACGGCATTCTGGCCTGCAAAAGCAATCCCACGGAAATATTCAAACAGATTAAAGAGGTCGGATACGAGGAGTGTGTACGATGCGCGATTTAGATACCAAAGCCCGGGAAGCGAAAGAAAAGAAGGCGGTTCTGGGACCGGATATCGATCTCGACGCTTATTCGACGGATACTCCTCCCCATGAGGCCATCCAAGACATAGAACAGCTGCCGGAAGAAGAAAGAAAGCGCATGCTCATGGCCGGCATCGATTCCCGAAAAGGGGTGAGGTCGGGAACATACCTGCAAAAAGACGGGGCTTCCGTCTATTCCACCTCCTTTCAGGAAGGGCTGGAGATCATTCCCATTAAGACGGCCCTGGAAAAACTGGATTGGGTGCAGGATTACTACTGGAAACTGCTCTCCGTCGACACAGACAAATATACGGCCCGCGCCCGCCTCGATCTGCACAACGGATACGTTATCCGGGCCTTACCGGGAACCAAAGTCGCTTTCCCGGCCCAGGCCTGCATGTACATCGAAAAAGAGGGCTTCAGCCAGAATGTTCATAATATCATCATCGCCGAGGAAGACTCGGAGCTCCATATCATCACCGGCTGCGCGACGGCTGCCCATGTCTCCAGCGGGCTCCACGTCGGCATCTCGGAATTCTACGTCAAAAAGAACGCCAAACTGAGCTTCACCATGATCCATCACTGGTCGGAAGACGTCGCGGTCCGACCGCGATCGGCCGGGGTAGTCGAAGAAGGGGGCCTCTTTCTGAATAACTATATTTCCATGAAACCGGTCAAATCGCTCCAGATGTATCCCACCACCTATCTGATGGGCACGGGGGCCGTCGCCCGGTTCTATAGTCTTCTCGTGGGAAGCCCCGCCGGAGAGCTGGACGTGGGTGGTCGCGTCTATCTCAGTGCGCCGGAGACACGCGCCGAAGTCATCTCTCGGGCCATCACCAACGGCGGAAACATCGTCGCCCGTGGCGACCTGATCGGGGAACTTCCCGGCGTCCGGGGACACCTCGAGTGCCGCGGCCTCATTCTGAAGGGAGGATCGATCCATGCCGTTCCCGAACTCACGGGAAAGGCAGACGGCGTCGACATGTCCCATGAAGCGGCAGTCGGCAAAATCGCCCAGGACGAAATCCTCTATCTCATGTCGCGGGGTCTTACGGAAGACGAAGCGACGGCCACCATCGTCCGGGGCTTTCTCAGCGTCGACATTCCGGGCCTCCCGGCACCGCTGAAGGAAGAGATAGACCGTGCCGTAGACCTCAGCCAACAGGATATGATGTAAGCTATCGAAGCCGATCATAATGTTTTGATCATTTGAAGCATGGACAAATGGCTCTCTGCAATAGCGCTGAAACGACCTTCGCCGACGGCACATCAATCAAAGACAATCGCATGCGTCAATAAAAACAGGTCCGATGATCTGCCGCCTGCATGATTCAACAGACCTTCCGCATCTCGATCATGTACCTCTTGACACGTTCTTTTCATCTACATATACTTCCATTATTATAAAGCAACGGACCGACCGTCCTGTTTTGAGAGGTACGCATGGAAAAATCAAAAGATAATCAAAAAACAGACAGGAAAAATAAAATACCGACCACGAAGAATCAGGAAGAAAATGAGCCTGTCCGCGCCGATCTGGCCGAGGTCATCGAGAGGCACGCCTTAGGCCTCGACGAGCGGAGACCGGATGTCGTCGCAAAGCGGCAACAAAAGAACCGGCGCACGGCCCGCGCCTATGTCCACGAGCTATTCGATCCCGGCTCCTTTATCGAATACGGCGCCCTGGCGGTCGCCGCCCAGCGTTCGCGCCGAACGGAAGAAGAGCTTTTTCGAAGAACCCCCGCCGACGGTCTGATCGCCGGTGTCGGGTTGATCAACGGAACGGCCTTTGATGAAGCCAAAGCCCGCTCAATGGTTCTGGCCTACGACTATTCGGTGCTGGCCGGGACACAGGGCTTTTTTAACCACAAAAAGATGGACCGGATGCTGCATCTGGCTTACGAAAACCGTTTGCCCGTCATTCTCTTTGCGGAAGGCGGCGGCGGCAGACCGGGCGATATCGACAAAGACCTGATTCGCTCGACCGGCCTGGATCTGATCACCTTCAGCGCTATGGGGCGCCTCAACGGCATCGTCCCCCTCGTCGGGATCGTGACCGGATACTGTTTTGCCGGAAACGCCGTCCTGCTGTCCTGCTGCGATGCCATCATCGCGACCCGCAACTCCAATATCGGGATGGCCGGGCCGGTGATGATCGAAGGCGGCGGCCTTGGCGTATTCGCTCCCGAAGATGTCGGCCCTATGGACGTACAGACGCAAAACGGCGTTGTCGATATCGCCGTAGAAGACGACCGAGAAGCCGTGGCAGTTGCCAAACAATACCTGTCGTACTTCCAGGGATCCTCACCCCAATGGGAAGCACCCGACCAGAACCGCCTGCGGAAAATCGTTCCGGAAAATCGGCGGCGGGTTTACGATGTTCGCGCCGTCATCAGGGGCATCGCCGACACCGACTCATTCCTGGAACTGCGTCCTGATTTCAGCCCCGGCATCATTACCGGCCTGATTCGCATCGAAGGAAGAGCCTTCGGCGTCATTGCCAACAACTGCAAGCACCAGGCGGGAGCGATCGAAGCGGAAGGTGCGGACAAAGCGGTGCATCACATGCAGCTGTGCAATGCCCATGGATTGCCGATTCTGTGCCTGTGCGACACCCCGGGATTCATGGTGGGACCGGAGGTCGAAAGGCGCGCCCATGTGCGCCACTGCGGCCGCATGTTCGTCATCGGCGCGCATCTCAAGGTGCCGTACTTCACGATCGTTTTGCGCCGGGGCTACGGCCTTGGCGCCATGGCCATGGCCAAAGGCGGTTTCCATGATTCCTTCTTTACGGCTGCCTGGCCCACGGGCGAGTTCGGCGGCATGGGTCTGGAAGGCGCCGTAAAGGCCGGTTTCCGGCGAGAGCTGGATGCGGTCGAAGACCCTCAGGAACGCCAGGCTCTCTATGATCGGTTGCTGGCCGATTTATACTATCGAGGGAAGGCGGTCAACGTGGCCTCACGTCTCGAAATCGATGCCGTCATCGATCCGGCCCAAACGCGCCAATGGCTCATGCGGGGACTGGCATATGCATCCGCCCGCGCCGGCATCGCCGAGGCCGGCCATGGCATGGTCGATCCCTGGTAAAATTTAGAGGGTCCGGCTTTTTTACAACGGGTATTCTATCGATCAAGATCCACCACATACATAATGCCCGGAAGCGCTCCGGCCATGCCAAGATACCCGGGCAGTTGCCGGAAGTCGTCCGCAGCAACAGGCGTCAAAAGATGGATATTAACCTCTGAACGGCGGGTTCAATAAACAGGGCCGGTAAGATATTTGATTTGACTTTGAGCGCCGATCATACTATTTCACTATCTAAAAATCAGTCTCATCTTATTGATAAAACTAAAATCTATTTAAGGAGTTAAGTCTATGGGACAACGGTTGGAGAATAAAATTGCCATCATAACGGGCGGAACCAGCGGGATCGGTGAAGCGACCGCTGAGGTCTTTGCCGCCGAAGGGGCAAAGGTTATTATCAGCGGACGTTCGGAGCAGAAAGGCGCCGATGTGGCCGCACGCCTGGGTGAAAACGTTATCTATCAGCATGTGGACATCATGAATGAACAGGACATTAAAGCCGTGATCGATCTGGCCGTTTCACGTTTCGGACGCCTCGATATCCTGTTCAATAACGCCGGCGGACCCAGCCGCGGCGACATCGAAACGGTTACCGCCGACGATTTTGCTTACAGCATGAACCTGATTCTGCGTAGCGTCGTCTTCGGTATTAAGCACGCAGCGCCGGTCATGAAACAGCAGGGCGGCGGCAGCATCATCAACAATGCCAGCATCGCCGCCCATCGGACCCATCAGGGCGGTTATCTCTATAGTGTGGCAAAGGCCGGTATGGTCCAACTGACGAAAGTCGCCGGCGAACAGCTTGGCCCCTTCGGCATTCGGGTCAACTGCATCTCTCCCGGCGCCATCGCCACACCCATCTTCTGGGGTGGTTCCGCGGTGTACAATGCGCTCACACAGGAACAAAACGAACGCAAGATGGCAAAATTGCAGGTGAGCCTGGCCAAAGCCACCCCGATCCCCCGTTCGGGTCTGGCAAAAGACATCGCTTACGGCGCTCTGCTTCTGGCCAGTGATGAGGGAAGTTTCATCAACTGTCACGATCTGGTCATTGATGGCGGCCGGACCTCATTGTTCCGCGACTGAGAAACGGATTTCTACACTAGATAAAAAATTTAGGAGATTATTCCAATGACGGACAGTCTTTCGTACGCCAGGGCCGGTGTTGATATCGATATCACCGATGCCGCCAAACGCGAAATGGCGAAAAGCGTGGACAGCGGCGACCCGCGGGTCTTCAACCGCCTGGGGGCCTTCGCCAGCCTGCTGCAAGGGGAATTCCCCGGCTATGACCATCCCATCCTCGTCATGAAGACGGACGAACCGGGATCGAAGCAGAAACTGGCCTTTGAGTTGAATAAAGCGGCATCCATCGGCTACGACCTGGTCAATCATATTGTCAATGACGTCATGGTTATGGGCGCCCAGCCGCTTTATCTGCAGGACTGCATTGTTTGCGGGACGATAGATAAAAACGTTGTGACGACGCTGGTAGCCGCCATGGCCGAAGCCTGCAAAGAACAGGGCTGTGTGTTGTGCGGGGGGGAAACATCCGTGCAGCCGGGCGTTGTCGTGGAGGGCGTGTATATTCTGACGGCAACGGCGGTGGGAGTCGCGGAAAAAGACAAGATTATCGACGGCAGCGCCATCAAAGAAGGCGATGTCGTGGTGGCTGCCGCTTCCAACGGCCTTCACACAAACGGCTATACCCTGGTCCGGAAGCTCCTCGAAAAGAATCCCGATCTGGGCACGCAAAAAGTCGACGGCGAAAACTTCATCGACGTTATCATGAGGCCCCACAAATGTTATTATAAACTGGTCTGCGACCTTTTTGGTTCCGATGGGCTGCACGGCCTTGCCCACATCACGGGCGGCGGCATTCAGGATAACCTGAACCGGATTCTACCGAAGATGTTCGACGCGTCCATCGATCTCGGGCTTTTACAGGTGCCGGATATCTTTCGCGTCATCCGCGGGGAGGGAAATGTCCCGGACAGCGATATGTTAAGGACGTTCAACATGGGCGTGGGCCTGACCCTGGTCTGCTCGCCTGAGGCGGCGGATAGCGTTATCAGCCACATCAAGTCAAAGGAATGCCCGGCCTATCCCATCGGCCGGATCGTCAAGGGAAACAAAATGGTAAGCTACCAGGGATCGGTGAACTGGTAAGACGCTTTAAATATTATACCCCTGTATATCCCTCAAAATCATATGATCATCCGGATATGAAACATGACACAAAAGACAATTCCTTTTTCTGAAAAACAACTTGCGGCAATTATTGAAAGCTGCCCGACACCGTTTCACATTTATGACGAACAAAAAATCCGGGAAAATGCCCGCAACCTGATCCGGGCCTTTTCGTGGAACGAAGGATTCCGGGAGTATTTCGCCGTAAAAGCGGCACCGAATCCTTTTATTATCAAAATATTAGCGGCGGAAGGCTTCGGCTGCGACTGCAGTTCACTGCCCGAGTTGATCATCTCAGAAAGAGCCGAAGTGACCGGCGAAAATATTATGTTCACGTCAAACGATACACCGGCGGAAGAATTCGTGGAGGCCCAAAGATTGGGGGCCATCATCAACCTCGACGACATCAGCCATATCGATTATCTGGAAGAATGCGCCGGCCTCCCGGAAATCATTTGTTGCCGCTACAATCCCGGCCCCCTGAAAAAGGGCAACATGATCATCGGCCATCCCGAAGAAGCCAAATACGGCTTCACCAGGGAACAGATATTTGATGGATACCGGATACTTAGAAACAAAGGCATCCGACGTTTCGGTATCCACACTATGGTCGCGTCCAATGAGCTGGATCCGCAATATTTTATCGAGACCGCTGAAATTCTCTTCAGCCTCATTGCGGAATTAACCAAGTATCTGAACATCCGTTTCGAATTCGCCAACATCGGCGGCGGTTTAGGAATTCCCTACCGGCCGGGGCAGCAGCCCATTGATGTAAACATCATCAGTGAGGGCATACGGAACCGATACGACGCCCTTATCGAAAAGAACGGGCTGGCCCCCCTCAAGCTGTTCATGGAGTGCGGGAGATATATTACGGGCCCCTATGGCTATCTGGTGGCAAATGTCCTCCATCTAAAGGAAACCTACAAGAATTTTGCGGGGCTTGACGCCTGTATGGCCAACCTGATGCGTCCCGCCCTGTATGGCGCCTATCATCATATCACCGTCATGGGCAGGGAAAATGAGCCGGCCGACACGTTGTATGATGTCACGGGTTCGCTTTGCGAAAACAATGACAAATTTGCCATCGACCGCAAACTGCCCAAACTCTCCATCGGGGATATTGTCGTCATTCATGACGCGGGCGCCCACGGCCACGCTATGGGATTCAACTATAACGGGAAACTCCGTTCCGCGGAACTGCTATTACGGGAGGACGGCAAGGTCGAGATGATCCGGCGGACCGAAACCATCGACGACTATTTCGCCACCCTCGACTGGGGAAAAATGGCGGATTTTAAGGTTTAGGAACCGTAAATAGTGATGGCCCTGTACAAAGTCATATTCACCTCCCTTGGTGGGAGGGAATGAAGGGGAGGGGGATTTTCGACTTTCTACGAGACCGTAAATAGTGACGAGTAATAACTAACGAGAAGATTTAGAATAATTTATCCACCTATTACTTGTCACCTGTTACCCGTCACAGGTGATTTCAATTTTTCATGACTGCATCGCTGAGCTATGGCGATACATTTAAGATACCGTCCTTAAGGATTAAATGGAATGAATATCGGATTTCTCGCCTCCCACGGCGGCACAAACATGCAGGCCATCATCGACGCGTGCAAAGAAGGCAGGCTCGACGCGAAACCTGCATGTATCATCAGCAATAATCCGGACTCCGGCGCTTTGGCCCGGGCAAAGAAGGAGAACATTCCCCACTATCATTTAAGCTCCCTGACCCATCCTGACCCGGAAGCTCTGGATCAGGCCATCGTGGGAACACTGATCAGCCACCAGGTCGACATCGTTGTTTTGGCGGGATACATGAAGAAAATCGGCCCTTTGACACTGAAATATTTCGACGGAGCGATCCTGAACATCCATCCCGCCCTCCTGCCCAAATACGGCGGCAAGGGGATGTATGGCATGCGGGTTCATGAAGCGGTGATTGCCGCTGGAGAAAAGGAATCGGGCCCGTCCGTCCATCTGGTCAACGAAGAGTATGACGCCGGTCCGGTCATCGGGCAGATCCGTGTCCCTGTTTTGCCGGAAGATACGCCGGAAACGCTGGCCGCCCGAGTTCTGGAAAAAGAGCATGAACTCTTTTCAGGGGTCTTGCAAAAAATCGTGCAAGGCGTTATCACTATTCCAGGTTACAAAGGGAATCAAAAATAAGATAACTGTCAGGAACCAAAGGCAACTGCCATCAAACACAGTGAGAAGAGGCATTTTCATCGAGCTCAAATCTATTTCAACGCGCGCCGGGAGATTTTAAGGAGATGAAGGCACTCGGTATTTGCATAGGTGCTACCAACCTGTCAGCAGTAGGCATTTCAAAAAAAAGTGATGATACCATTCACAAATCACACGTTTATGTAACGGCCCACAATGGTAATCCCCGGCAAATCCTTCTTGAAACGCTTCAAAAAATTCCCCTTCAAGATATCGATCGCATCGCAGTGACAGGCCGTAAATTCAGACATGCGGTCCGTCTGACATCCGTTTCCGAACCGGAGGCCGTCGAGGAAGCCGTCCAGCAATTCAATGGCGGCGCAGACCCTTTTGATGCCGTGGTCAGCGCCGGCGGCGAAACATTTCTTGTTTATGTGATGGGACGAAACGGCAAAATCAGCTCCGTTCAGACCGGCAACAAATGCGCTTCGGGAACGGGAGAATTTTTCGTTCAGCAGATCAAACGCCTCGGGTTGTCCATGGAAGAAGCTTTCCAGTGCGCCATCGAAGAAGAACCTTACCAGGTATCCGGCCGGTGCAGCGTTTTCTGTAAGAGCGACTGCACCCACGCAACTAATAAGGGGGTCCCGAAAGGAAGAATCGCCGCCGGCCTGTGCGCCATGATGGCGACGAAAATACTGGAGATCATGAAGCAAATTCCCCGAAACCGCGTTATGATCATCGGCGGCGCCTCGCAAAACACCGTCATGATCAATTATCTCCGTCGCGAAATCAATCAGATCGTCGTTCCCGAAGAAGCGCCTTATTTTGAGGCCATGGGCGCGGCCCTTTGGGCATTAAAAAATGAAACCCTGCCGTTTCCGGCACCGGAAAAACTCTTCGAGAAACAGGGATCTTCCTTCTCTTATCTGCCTCCCCTGAAAAACCATGAAAAAGACGTCGATTTTCGAAATGCCGCAACCGGCGAAGCCCGTTGGAGCGACCGCTGCATTCTCGGCCTTGACGTCGGTTCCACAACCACAAAAGCCGTTTTAATGCGCACGGAAGATGACAAAGTCCTGGCGTCCGTCTATCTTCGGACAAACGGCAACCCTATTCAGGCCTCCCGCGAATGCTACGCCAATCTGTACGAACAGTTGGGTCCTCTCGCGGACGACCTCATGATCGTCGGTCTGGGCGTAACGGGTTCGGGACGTCAAATAGCAGGTCTTCATGCCATGACCGAAGGCATTATCAATGAAATTATCGCCCATGCCACCGGCGCCCTCTATTATGACCAGAATGTGGATACGATTCTCGAGATCGGCGGCCAGGACGCGAAATACACCTATATTAAAAACGGCGTCCCGTCGGACTATGCCATGAATGACGCCTGCAGCGCCGGAACGGGATCTTTTCTCGAAGAAGCGGCCAGAGAAACCATGGGAATTCCCATGGAAGCCATCGGCGATCTGGCTATGCAGGGAACCAAACCGCCCAACTTCAACGACCAGTGCGCCGCCTTCATCAGCAGCGACATCAAGAATGCCGGCCACGAAAATATGACAAAGGAAGATATTGTCGCGGGCCTCGTTTATTCCATCTGCATGAATTACAATAACCGGGTCAAAGGAAACCGCCCCGTTGGCAATAATATTTTCATGCAGGGGGGCGTTTGCTATAACCGGGCCGTGCCTGTGGCGATGGCCGCCCTGACGGGCAAGCGCATTGTGGTTCCACCGGAGCCGGGACTGATGGGCGCCTTCGGCGTGGCCCTGGAAATCAAACGACGGCTGGAACTTAATCTCATCAAAGAACAGTCCTTTTCACTCAAAACCCTCAAAGACCGGACCGTGGAATATGGAGAACCCTTTATCTGCAAAGGCGGCAAAGAGCGCTGCGACCGAAAATGTCCAATCGCCCGGATCAAAATCGAAGGCAAGACCTATCCGTTCGGCGGGGCCTGCAATCGATGGTACAATATGCGCTTCAAAATAAAGGTCGATACGGATCAACTGGATATTGTCCGGCACCACGAACAATTGATTTTCCAAAATCGCAAGACACCCGAAATTGAAACAAAAGGCAAGAAAACCAGGCCGGCAATCGGCTTGAACAAATCGTTTCTGGTCAATTCATTTTTTCCTCTTTTTCAGCACTTCTTTACCCACCTCGGTCTGAACGTCATTCTGCCGGATGAGCTGGATCACGAAGGCGTCGAGCGAAAACGGGCGGCTTTCTGCTATCCTGCGGAGATTGCCCATGGATTTTTCGCCGGTCTCCTCGCCCGGAAACCTGATTACCTTTTTCTTCCTCATTTCCGAGGTCTCTACGTGGAAAACGGCGGCAAAGACCGGACCGTCTGCCCCGTCGCCCAGGGTGAATCCTACTACCTCTCCAGCGCCTTCAAAGACCACCCCGTTTTCCAATCCCTGAAAAAGGCCGGAAGGCTCCTGACGCCCATTATCGATTTTTCCCGCGGATTCGAAAAAGCGGATCATGTCTTTGTCGATATCGGCAACGCCTTGGGATCGACGAGAAAAAAAGCCCGCCAGGCCTATGCACAAGCCTGCGATGTTCAAAACGCGATCGAGAATAAACTGTCGGCGGCCGGCCGTGCCTTCATGCAGGCAATTGAGGCGGACCCCGATCATTTCGGTGTCGCCATTTTTGGCCGCCCTTACAACGCCTTTGTGTCCGAAGCCAATATGGGCATTCCCCATAAATTTGCCTCGCGTGGGGTGCCGGTCATTCCGATCAACGACCTTCCCATCGACAATGAACCCGTAGAGGACACGATGTATTGGTCAACGGGACAGACTATCCTGAAAGGGGCCTCCTTCGTGGAGAAACATCCCCGGCTCTTCGCTTGCTATATCACGAATTTTTCCTGCGGACCCGATTCTTTCCTGGTTGGTTATTTTCGCCGGGTCATGGGCAGGAAACCATACCTTATTCTGGAGTTGGACAGCCATGTCGCTGACGCGGGGCTGGAAACACGCATTGAAGCTTTTTTAGACATTGTCAAAAACTACCGGGAAATTCAAAGACAGGAAAAGCGCGATGTCAAAATTGTCCGACCCAATTCAACCCGCAAAGCGTATTTTGATTACGGAAAAGACATGATTGTCGATTCCCGGGGTAACCTTTATCCCCTGAGCCATCCCCGGGTGCATCTCGTTTTTCCGGCTATGGGACACTTTCTGTTGCGGGAGGGAGCCGCCCTCTTCCGTTCCCTGGGCATTCGGGCGACGGCCCTGCCTCCGCCGGATGAAGAAGTCTTAAAGCTGGGCAGAGGCAACACCAGCTGCAAAGAATGTCTCCCTCTTCTCCTTACCGTGGGAACGCTTTTGAAATATTTAAGAGACCGGAAAGACCCGGACGAACTGCTTGTCTATTTTATGCCGACGACCTCCGGCCCCTGCCGTTTCGGACAATATTCGCCCTTCATTTATGACTATATCGAACGGGAGGGGTTGGAGAATATCGCTCTTTTATCGATGAATTCCGATAACGGCTATAACGGTGTGCTGGACGACCGCTTTACGTTGAAACTCTGGGCCGGTGTCATCATTGCCGATGTCATGCAGGCGATTTACTCTGTTTTGCTGGTTCACGCGAAAAACCGGGTGGAAGCGATTGAAATTTACCGGCAGGAGCAAGGCCGGATCGAGGAGACCCTTGAAAAAGCGCAAAGTTTCAAGGATATTCAGAAAGCCCTCCATCAAACGGCGGAAAACCTGGGGCGCATTCCTTTGAAGAACGGAAACCTCCAGGCACCGACCGTTCTTTTAACCGGAGAGATCTATGTCCGTCACGACGATCTCTCGCGGCAATATCTCATTGAGAAACTGGCGGACCAGGGATTCATCACCCGGGTTTCCGGTCTCGGCGAGTGGCTCTACTATTCGGACTGGTGCTATCAACACAAATTAAACGGCAAAAAGCCGGCCGCTCGGGAACGTATGTTTCTCACCCTGCGCTCGTACATGATGCGCCGTTACGAAAAGATCATCAAAACCATCTTATCACGATCAGGATTGGTTCAGCCGTCCATGGAAGATGTGGAACACCTGATCGGCAAGTCCAGACGGTTAATCAATCCCATGTTGACGGGGGAAGCGATTCTCACTGTCGGCGCGTCCATCGCTGAGGTGCCGACCCCTTATTGCGGCGCCATCGCCATCGGACCTTTTGGTTGTATGCCCAACCGGATATCGGAAGCCATCCTGACCCGGGAAATGAGCCGGGGCTGGCAGGAATATAATCGAAACAACTTCAGGCACCTGGAGCAGATCGATGAATTGCCGTTTCTGGCCATCGAGACGGACGGGAATCCGTTCCCGCAAATCATTACGGCCAAACTCGAAGTCTTCATGATGCAGGCCCTGAGACTTCATGAAAGCATGAGAAAATCGTGAATATTGAAAGTCCCAAAATACCGACCCACTTGTTGAGCATGACGACGAAAATATTCCTTCAGGTCCGCCCGATCGTTCATCGGTATCTCAACGAATGGAAGCAGATGGCGGAGGGCATCCCCGATCCGGAACTTCGAAAACAGGCGTTGGCAAGCATCCGGGACAAAACCTTTCATTGTGAGGGCGGCTCCATCTATGGACTCCTGGCGGGCAAAAAATATCCGGAGGCCATCCGATTTATCGTGGCGTACCAGACCATCAGTGACTATCTCGATAATTTATGCGACCGGAGCACCTCCCTGGACCCTGATGATTTCCGTGCCCTCCACGAAGCCATGATCCACGCCCTGAGTCTGCACGCACCTTCCAACCGTTATTATCACTTGCGAGAGGAGGCCGACGACGGCGGTTATCTCGACGCTCTGATCAAAACCTGTCAGGATGTCCTGAAGAAGCTGCCGGCCTATGAAAAAATCGCCCCGGCCATGATGGAATTAGCCGGCTATTATTGCAATCTGCAAATCAACAAACACGTTACCAAGGACCAGCGCGTGGACCGCCTCAAATCCTGGTTTGAAAAATTCAAGAATGAAATCCCCGCGATGAGCTGGTACGAATTTTCTGCTTGCACCGGTTCCACATTGGGGATATTCTGCCTTGTCGCTCACGCCTTTCATCACGATCTTTCGGAAGAATCGGCAACGGAAATAAAAAAAGCCTATTTCCCGTGGGTTCAGGGATTGCATATTCTGTTGGACTATCTGATCGATCAGGAAGAAGACCGGTTAAACGATGATTTAAATTTTTGCTTTTTTTACAGAAATGATGAAGAGATTGCCGAGCGCCTGCAGCACTTTTATCAGCAGGCGGACAAGAGCATCGCTCAACTACCCGACGCACGTTTTCACTCCATGATCAATCACGGCCTTATCGGCATCTATCTTGCCGACAAAAAGGCACACCAGCAGAAAGATGTGTGGAAAACGGCAAAAAAAATGATCCGCACGGGCGGGCTGGTGACATGGTTTTTCTATCTTCACTGCTGGGTATACAGACGTTTGAATATGGCATAATCTTCAAAATGCCCCTTTGATTTGAAATGATTAAATAACAAAATTCCTAACCCATAGGAAATGACCGTGGATTATAAAAAAACTGTCGTTATTTTAAACCCCTCATCCGGCAACGGTGAGACCGGCAGAGAATGGCCGAATATTTACGCGAAAGCCCAAACCTATCTCGGCAGTTTTGAATCATTGATGACGACGAAGCCGGGAGAGGCGACAATGCTCACCCGGCAGAGCCTGCAGAACGGCGCCGATCGAATCATCTGCATCGGCGGCGACGGAACGCTCAATGAAGTTATCAACGGTTTTGTGAACGATGAGCATCCTATCAACAAAGACGCCGTCTTGGGGTTCGTACCGAACGGCACAGGATGCGATTTCGTCAGAACCGTTCCCATACCGCGGGGCATCGATAATTCCCTCGATATGATTGTCAACGGCGTTGCCCGAACCATCGACCTGGGCCGCGTTGAGTATCTCGACAAGTACGACAACACCTCCGTCCGATATTTTCACAACATCGCCAGTTTCGGTCTCGGCGGAGAAGTCGTCGACCGGGTCAACCGCACCAGCAAGGCACTGGGACCCTTCATCTGTTTTTTATGGTCCACTCTGATTTCACTTTTCCTGTTCGGGAAAAAGAAAATCCGCTACAAGATCGATGACGGAGAAGAGCAGCAGGCAACGTGCTGGAATATCGCCGTGGCCAACGGGCAGTATCACGGCGGGGGGATGCAGGTGGCTCCCGATGCTTTGGTGAACGACGGCTTGTTTCACATCACCGTGATCGGGGACATCAATCTGATTCAGGTGTTTTGGCACTTACCAAAACTTTATACCGGCAAGATCAATACCATCAAACAAGTCACCATCACGACCGGAAAGAGCGTCTCTGCCTGGTCGGATCAGCGTGTCCTGATCGACATGGACGGCGAGCAGCCCGGGTATCTGCCCGCCAAAATCGATATCGTCCCGGCGGCATTGAAAATGATCATGGGCAGAGATTGATGAAAGATCATGGCCATCGATGTTCGGGACGAACTTTTCCGGCATCATCAAAGACGATCCCTTCCAATTGCAAAAGCCTTTTCTTCATGGCCAAACCACCGCCGAAACCGCCCAGAGCACCGTCGGAACGAACCACCCGATGACAGGGAATGATAATGGGGAAGGGATTTGCGGCCTGAGCGTTTCCGACGGCCCGTGACGCTTTAGGGCTGCCTATTTTTTTTGCCAGTTCCCCATAAGTCGCTACTTTACCTTGCGGAATCTGCCTGTCCAGAAGCAATACCTTTTTCTGAAATTCGCCACAGCTGTTCATATCGAGATACTCGAGTGACAAATTTCCTTGCCCTCCATTAAGATATTGCCTGATGGCATCCCCAATCCGGTCTATGACAGAATCCACCCCTTTGACAGCCCGTTGGAAGTCTCGCCTGATCTTCGATTCCAATCGTCCATGTTCAACAGGGAGATAAATCCTTTTGACAAACGGCTTTCCCCTGTCATAAGTCCAAACAATCCCCATCTGCCCCAATGGCGTGTCCACCAAATCGTAATGCCCCTTTATCATCGACATTTCATCCATCCTGTGTCCCTTTAACCTTGTCTCTTGTACCTTGCACCTTGCTCCTTGTACTTTGTACCTTGCTCCTTGAACCTTTATCCTTGAACCTTGTTCCTCGGTTTTTTATCCAACCATGTGGTCAAACAGAATTTTTATGCCGATGCTGATCAGGACCAAGCCGCCTATCAATTCCGCTCTTTTCCCAAACAGTTTTCCCAGGTTTTTACCGAACACCGCACCGACGGCCGTCATGAAAAATGCGACAACGCCGATGATGAGGCTCGCATAAAAAATAGCTATCTTCAGAAAGGCAAAACTTAATCCCACGGCCAGGGCGTCAATGCTTGTCGCCACGGCAAGCATCAGAAGGGTCAAGCCGGTCGTGGGGTCCTTGCCTCGGTTTTGACCGTCACCCTGGAAGGATTCCCAGATCATCTTTCCGCCGATAAAGGACAGCAGCACAAAGGCAATCCAGTGATCCAAATTTGCGATCAAATTCGCAACCGTCATCCCCGCCAGCCATCCGGCAATGGGCATGATAAACTGAAAAAAACCAAAGGCAGTGGCAAGACGTAATACCGGCGCGTAAGACAGTTTTCTGCCCGAAGCGCCGATACCAACCGCCACGGAAAAGGCGTCCATGCCCAGCCCGACGGCAATGATAAAAATCGCAGTCGTTGTCATGAAATATTAATCCCCATGCCTCTACGGAAAAAAACCTGTGACAAGTAACAAGTGACGGACTCGTAAAAAGTCGAAAATCACCCTCTCCCTTGAGGGGAGAGGGTTGGGGTGAGGGTGAGAAATAACATTATTACAACTGATTATAAATCCCCCTCCCCTTCATCCCCTCCCACCAAGGGAGAGGAATATGACTTTTTACAGGACCATCACAAGTGACAGGTAACAAGTTAAAAATTCCTGCAAACCTATAGGCTCGTCACCTGTCACCTATCACTCGTTACTGTTTTCTCAAATAATCATAAATCTGCGCCGCCGTTGCCTTACCAATACCTTCAACCTTTTGCAGGGTTTCCTGGGGGGCCTCACGGATATGGGCCGCATCGCCGAAATACTTCAGCAGCGCTTTTTTCCTGACCCCGCCGATCCCAGGAATCTCATCCAGCAGGGATTGCAGGTCCTGTTTTTCTTTGAGCTTACGGTGATAAGAAATGGCGAACCGATGGGCTTCGTCTCTGATCCGCTGAAGCAGAAAAAGCGTTGCCGGCCAGTGTGACAGGTTGACGGGATCTTTTCTGCCCGGCAGATAGATGCGGTCGTAATCCTTCTTGACCTGAAACGGTCCTTTTTTTAAAACGTCGTCGCGTTCATCTCTTTTCTCTTTGGCAATGGCAATGACATCGATATTATCGACAGCCAGGTCTTTCAGGACGGAAACCGCCACGCCCAGTTGGCCTTTTCCCCCATCGACCATGAGAAGGTCCGGAAGGTCGTCTTTTTTGAGATACCGCCTTTTCAGGACTTCATACATCATGCCGTAATCGTCGGCGCCGTCGATCGTTTTGATTCTGAAGCGCCGGTAACGGGCCTTCAGCGGCAGGCCGGATTCAAACGTCACCATCGAGCCCACGGCCTGACGCCCCCCGATATTCGAAATGTCGAAACATTCAATCCGGACCGGCAGATTTTTCAGATGGAGTTTCTCCGCCAATATCCTGATCGTTTTTTCCGGATTGTCCCGGGCCAGCCGTTCGGTCCGAAAGATGTTTTCGGCATTGCGCTGCGCCATATCCAGGATGGCCGCCCCCTTACCCTTTTGCCGCGTTAAAACAGACACCGCCCGGCCTTTTTTTTCCGTCAACCATTCGGCAATGACGGCCCCGTCTTCCATGGCAACGGGCGTCAAGATCTCTGCGGGGATATAGGCGTCCGCATCATAGTATCTTTTGACGAGGGCCGAGACAATCTCAGCCGTTTCGCCACCGATCCGGATCAACGGAAAAATTTTCTGGCCCACGATATTGCCGCCCCGGATCAGAACGGCACAGATCTGGGTCATGTCATCCTCCCGGTAAACACCGTAAACATCCTGATCTCGCGCATCCATGGATGCCATACGCTGTTTCTCCAGGGTATGCTCGATGGAGACGATCCGGTCTCTGAGAACCGCCGCCGCCTCGTAATTCATCTGATCCGCGGCATTTTTCATCCGGTCACGCAAATCGACCAAGAGCCTTTTGGTACGTCCCTCGAGAAATGCCGCCGCATCCCTGGCCAGGCCCTCATAGGCCGCCGCATCAATCAGATGGCAGCAGGGAGCTGAACACCGGCCGATTTCATATTCCAGACAGGGCCGCTTGCGGCTGTTCAACTCCTGCTTGCGGCAGGTCCGCAGGGGAAAAATCGGCTGGAGGAAGCGGAGGGTTTCTTTCGCCGACGAGCTGGACGGATAAGGACCGAAGTATTTCGCACCGTCCTTCTTGGGACGTCGGACGAGTTGAAACCGTGGGAACGGCTCTCTCAAGTCCATGCGGATATGAAAATAAGCCTTGTCGTCTCGAAAATCGACATTGTATTTGGGGCGGTGTTCCTTGATCAAATTGTTTTCCAGGATAAGGGCTTCTTTTTCCGTTTCCGTCACAATAAAGTCGATGTCGCAAACACGCGATACGAGAAAGGGCACCATGAACCGCGAATCCGTCCCGCCGAAATAAGAACGGATCCGGCTCCTGATGTCTCTCGCCTTTCCGATATAAATCACAGTACCTTCTTCGTCCTTCATCATATAGACGCCCGGCGTTCGGGGTGCGTGTTTGATTTTTTGTTTGAGATAATCGGTCATAAACTTGCAGCAAAAAGGGTCGGCCATCATTTAAACACGTATCATCTGCCAAAAGCGCCCATTGACAACATCAACTTGTTTCTATTCTATCATAAGCCTCTTATCACTTTTAACTCACACGTAAAAGAAGAATATATAATGATTTCAGCATTAAAATCCTCTTGACACAAAATTTTACTCTTCATATACTCCCATTACAAAAAGAAAACCCATCATTGCAATGGATGATCGTACGCTAAATTTGAAAAACTTTCAGTGCGTTGCTGATGTTCAGGTGCCGGGAAAATAAATACAAAGGATAAATACAGCGGCCTTTGTATCAAACGAAAAAGATATGAACGGGGGATGCATGCACCTTTCAAATGTACCCGGATCACGGCTGTCCCTTGATTGTGCTATAATTCTTAATGATATAGAGATGGATAATGAATAGCATCAATCAATCTCGTTCAGAATGTACGCCTTTTATATGGCCCATTGGTGGAGGAAAGGGGGGTACCGGTAAAAGTTTTCTGACCATTAATATCGGAATTCTATTGGCCCGTCAAGGATACAAGACCCTCCTGATCGATGCCGATCTCGGCACACCCAATCTTCATACCATCATTGGTCTGCCCAATCCTAAAACCAGTCTTTCCGATTTTGTCAACAAGACCGTGTCAACCCTCGAAGAAACGGTTTTAGAAATGCCAGTTCACAACCTTTTTCTCATCAGCGGAGCGAGGAATAAGCTCGACATTGCCAATTTTGCCCACGAACAGAAAATGAAAATGCTGCGTGCCATATCACGATTGCATTACGATTATATACTGCTTGATCTCGGCGCCGGTACCGCTTTTAACACAATTGATTTTTTTACCCTGTCGGACTCCGGTATTTTCGTGTGCATTCCGGAACCCACATCGATAGAAAATATCTACCGGCTGATTCGCTCCGTTTATATTCGCAAGATCCGCCAGGTGCTCCAGATCAACTGTTTCAGAAACCTGGCCGGTCAAGCGGAAGCACAAAACCGGGATGCCGTTATTCAACATCCGGAATATCTTCTGACGACATTGAAACAAATCGATCCGGAGCAAGGCGGTAATATTGAGAAAATTTTACAGGCCTTTCAGTTTAAACTGGTTGTTAATCAGGTCAGGAAGCGGGATAATCCAAGAACCGGGACGCTGATCTGCAAAATTATTGAGAAACATCTCGGCATGAGAATCCAGTTCATCGGCAACGTGGGCTTTGACGATCGCGTTCATGAAACGGTATGCATGAAATCGCCCTATATTTTAAAGTATGCACACTCTCAAACCGCTCTGGACCTGCACGGTGTTCTTCAGGGCATAACAGGGGGGACGAATCGGCAAACAGCGGCGTTAGCGGCCTCGACTTCTATATAAACGGTTTTACAACCAAGGGCAACAGCATGAAAACACTCGAAAAATTGAATTACTATGAGCTTTTGGAAATAGCTCCCCATGCGTCGCCTCTAGAGGTTCACCAAGCATACAAGGAGATGTATGATCTCTATCATGACGACTCTCTCGCCAGCTACTCTTTTTTCCCCCCGGAGGAACGCCGGGAAATCCTCGCTATGCTGGATGAGGCCTATTCGACACTCATGAATGTCAAAACGAGGGCCGGTTATGATCGATCACTCGTCGAAAACGGTACCCTGAAGACGGATGTAAAAGACCGGCCCGACATGAACCGGACGGTCGATGCAAAAAGCCCGGCAGACCAGTCGGCATTGAGCATCAGGGACAATGTGAAATCCGTTGTTTCGTCCCACCCGGGAATTCAGGAAATTCTCGCCCGTGAAACCATATCTGGGGCGGAGTTAAAAAGCATCAGGGATGAATTGGGTATACCACTGGAGGAGGTTGCCAAAACCACCAAGGTCCGTATGCTATACTTAGAGGCTATCGAAAATGACGAGTTTGAAAAAATACCCGCCGGAATATTCCTGAAGGGTTTTTTGAAGGCATACGGGCAGTGTATGGGATTAGACGCCGATACCGTGGCCAGTCGTTATTTAAAAAGAATGAAGGATTAAACAGGTCGTAGGAAAAACGCAGCCGCAAACAGCCGAGAAGGAGATATAAGGATGAACGACAAGAAAAGACCGGAAGAAGAAGAATTATTTGAGGACTTGGATAACATGTATCGGCGCGTCGCGGATACGGACGACGAAACGATCCTCATCCCCCCCTCCCACCCCGAGGAAGAGGAAAAGAAACGACCGGCCCGCACCTTTATCATCGTTGGATGTATCGTTTTTGTTATCTTAGCGACCATCTTCGTGATAACGCTTGTGGAGCCGACTTTTTTCTCCGGCCCTTCCAAGACACCCGGTGACCAGCCTTTGACGGTTACCGCTCCCTCATCAACCCCGGAATCCCCGGCGGCTGTTGCGACAAAGTCCGAACCCTCAGAGAAGCCTGAAGCTGCAGACACTGACATACCGCCGCCGGCTGCTTCCGACACGACCGAGACGGCAGCCGCCCCGCCTCCTGCACGATTGCTCATGGTCGAGAAAAAACCGGACATCGGAAAAACCGTTCAAAAAGAGGAAACAAAAGAGGAATCCCCGTCTCAACAAATCGCAAAACCCGACCGACCGTTGCCACCGGCAAAATATTACGCCGTCCAGGTCGGGGCTTTCAGCAATATGAATAATGTCCGCCGAATCGTAGACGCCTTTAATAAGGAGGGACTGGAAGCCCATTGGATGACGGTGAAAAGCAGCGACGGGAAAATCATTCATCGCGTCTTTGTGGGACAATTCGCCAATAAAAGCGAAGCCGCCCACTTTTTAAAAAGCAACAAGATGCTCAAAAAATACCCGGGCAGCTTTGTCAAAGAAGTTTCGGTTTCCCAAGTGAAAATTTAGTTTAAATCTATAACACAGTCAGGAATCGCGATATCTTATGGAAAGGTTCGATTCCAACCGTGGCGTGGGTGAAGCTGCTTTGTTTCAATCCTCACTCCCCATCTCCAGCATCAGGGCCGTCAGCTCCTTGATCTCATCACGGAGTTGGGCGGCCTTTTCAAATTCCAAATCCGCCGCCGCCTTTTTCATCTCCTCTTTCAACTGCCGGATCAGAACGGGAAGCTCCTCTTCCGATCGATACGCCTTCTTTTCTTCCGCCACCGTCGAAACCGTAACATAATCGGCCTCATAAACGGAGGCCAGGATATTGTGGATTGATTTTTTGATCGATTCCGGCGTTATGTTATTTTCTTCGTTGAACTGCTTTTGAATTTCTCGGCGCCTCCGGGTTTCCGCTAGGCAGGCCTTGATGGAAGCCGTCCGGGCGTCGGCGTACATAATGACCCGGCCGGCAACATTCCGGGCGGCCCGGCCGCTGGTCTGAATCAGGGACCGTTCGGAGCGCAAAAAGCCCTCCTTGTCGGCGTCCAGAATGGCCACCAGGGAAACCTCCGGGATGTCCAGGCCTTCCCGGAGGAGATTGACGCCGATGAGGACATCGAATTCGCCAAGCCGCAGGTCCCGGATGATATCGACCCGCTCCAGGGTATGGATATCCGAGTGGAGATACCGGACCCGAATGCCCAAATCGCTGTAATAGGTCGTCAGATTCTCCGCCATCCTTTTCGTCAGGGTCGTGACGAGGACCCGCTCGTCCTGCTTCACCCGTTTGCGGATTTCCGCCAGCAGATCGTCCACCTGATGCGTCACCGGCTTGACGATAATTTCCGGATCCATGAGTCCTGTGGGACGGATGATCTGTTCCACCACGGCACCTTCCGCCTTTCTCAGCTCATAAACAGCAGGGGTGGCCGAAATATAGAGCCGCTGATTGCCGAACCGCTCAAACTCCTCGAACATCAACGGGCGGTTGTCCAGGGCGGACGGCAGGCGGAACCCGTATTTGACGAGCGTTTCCTTCCGTGACCGGTCCCCCCGGTACATCCCAATCAACTGCGGGACGGTGGCATGGCTTTCGTCGATGATAACCAGGGCGTCGGACGGCAGATACTCCATCAGCGTCGGCGGCGGCTCGCCGGGCTTCCGCCCCGTCAGATGACGGGAATAATTTTCGATGCCCTGGCAATAGCCCATCTCTTCCATGATCTCCATATCGAAGTTCGTGCGTTGTTCCAGTCTTTGGGCTTCCAAAATCTTGTTTTCGGTCTTCAATTCCTGAAGACGTTCCACCAGTTCTTCCCGGATCGCGGAAATCGCCCGGTGCATATTGTCCTTCGTCGTGACGTAATGACTGCCGGGATAAACGGCCATCCGGCGGATGCCGCCAATCTTCTTTCCTCTCAGCGGGTCCATCAGAGAGATGGAATCAATGGTATCCCCGAAAAGCTCCACCCGCACGGCCCGTTCTTCTTCATAGGCCGGAAAAATCTCGACACAATCGCCCCGGACACGGAAGGTCCCGCGGTGGAAGTCGATGTCGTTCCGTTCGTACTGGATTTCGACCAGACGCTTCAGCATCTCGTCCCGCCCGATTTCCATCCCCTCTTCCAGCAGGAGCACCATGCCGTGATAGGCCTCCGGCGACCCGAGGCCATAGATACATGAAACGCTGGCGACGATGATGACGTCGTTGCGCTCCAGCAGGGAGTGGGTGGCCGAGTGCCGAAGCTTGTCGATCTCTTCGTTGATGGACGAATCCTTTTCGATGTAGGTGTCCGTGCTGGGGATATAGGCTTCAGGCTGGTAATAATCGTAATAGCTGACAAAATATTCGACGGCGTTTTCCGGGAACAGGGTTTTGAATTCACCGTACAACTGAGCGGCCAGTGTCTTATTATGAGCAATAATGAGGGCCGGCCGCTGGCAGGCGGCAATGACATTGGCAATGGTAAAGGTCTTCCCCGATCCCGTCACGCCGAGCAGGACCTGATGCCCCCGGCTGTCTTTGAGGCCGGCGATAAGCTTCTCAATCGCCCGCGGCTGATCGCCCCGCGGTTCGAATTCCGTCACTATATTGAATCGATTTATCATGGGGCGACCTTGTCATAAAATACTGCCCTTGGCAATCGATCCGGTACTGTCATTGCCAAGAGGTCCAATTCAACAGACCGCCGTCTACGGAATGGGATAATAGCCCATCGCCGCTTCGAGCCGTCCGAGCTGTCCCCCACCTTCCCAGATTTGAATGATCTTAAAGTCGCGCAGGTATTTTTCCACATGGTACTCCTTCGTGTAGCCATAAGCGCCCATGAGCTCCATGGCGCGGTTGCAGACCATCTCCGCCACGTCGCAGGCATAGACCTTGGCGCCGCTGGCTTTTCCCATCAGATACGGCTCGCCGGGATCGCCGAACTCTTTCCGGTCGAACATGGAAGCAACACTGAGATAATAAGCGCGGGCGCTTTCGATGGCAATGGCCATATCGGCGATCATGGCGGCCTGGAGGGTGTGCTCCCGGACAGCCTTGCCCTTATAAAAGCGGTTCGCCGTATAGTCGATCACGATTTCCAGGACGGCCTGGGCGTTTCCGATGGCGAATCCGGCACTGCTGAGCCGTCCCCATGAGAGCGCGGCACGGAACAGCTTCCAATCCTGCCCCGGCCCCGCCAGGCGGTACTCTTTGGGAACACGAACATTATCCAGATAAACATCCGCGTTGATGTCGCTGTAACGCATACCCATTTTGTTTTCCGGCTTCCCGAAGCTCAGCCCGGGAACCCCATTGGGCACATAGATCAGCGCCACGCCCTCTTCGCCCAGGGACGGATCGGTCGTGCACAGGACACCATAAACCTCCGCGATCCCCGCGCCGCCGGGCCATCGCTTCGACCCGTTGATCACCCACTCATCACCGTCCAGTCTGGCGATTGTTTTCAGGGCCATGCCGCGCTGAGTCGGGTCTTCGCCGTTGCAGCCTCCGGCAGGTTCGGTCAGGGCGAAACAGGCCGTATGGCGCTCGTCCGAACAGAAGGGTGACATCAGGTTTTCCAGCACGACCTTGTTGCGTGCCCGCATGGCCGGCCCGAAGAGCCATTCCGGGCAGGTCATCTCCGTCGCGATTCCGCTGTCCCCCCGGGCGAGCTCCTCGCAAACGGCAACGTACTCGACCGCCGAACCGATCTGGACCCCGCCGTATTTCGGCGCCAGGCCGTAACGCTGCATCCCCATCTTGACCAGTTTGTCGATGACCTCCTCGCAGGCCTCGCGGCTCTCATCGAGTTGAACCCGAACCGGCAGGATCTCCTTATCCACGAAATTTCTCACATTGGTCAGTAACGCTTTACTCTCCTCGCTGATGAAAGCTCCGTACCTTTTCATTGTTGCCTCCTTTCGTGTGGCCGTTCATAGACGCATACATTTATTTGATGAAATAATAAGACGGAACATGATAGAAAATGTCAAGGGGAAATCGGCGATCCCCTTGTTGAGGTAAACGCCCATGTACACCTCATACCAGGTCGCATTCATTTGGCTGACTTCGTCGGATGCATCATCGGCGGCCCAATGAATCGGTCATACGATCGGGGCACCTTCTCTTTGCCGCGTCGCCTTTTGAATGCAACCTGGAATGATTCCTCATGATTTTTTTTATTTATGACAAATGAAAGGAGGATATGATGGATATCAGAAACAGAACGGCACTGGTCACCGGAGGCGCCTCCGGTTTGGGGGCGGCAACGGTCAGACGGATTGCAGCTTGTGGAGGCCATATCTGCATCATGGATGTGCAGGAAGAAAACGGCGGGAAATTGGCTGTCGAATTGGGCTCGACGGCCTGCTTCATCAAGTGTGACGTAACGGACGAGAACGATGTCAACCAAGCCGTTGCCAAAGCAAAAGAACTGTTCGGCGCCATTCATTTCTGCGTCAATTGCGCAGGAACCGGCTGGGCGGAACGAACGGTATCCAAAACCGGGTCTCATCAATTGGCCAGTTTTGAGATGATCGTCCGTCTGAATCTTCTAGGAACGTTCAATGTCGCAAGCAAGTCGGCCTTCGCCATGTCAACCAACGAACCGGATGAGAATGGCGAACGGGGGGTCATCGTCAATGTCGCCAGCACGGCGGCTTTTGACGGCCAGATCGGACAGGCCGCCTATGCGGCTTCCAAAGGAGCCGTTGTCGGCATGACGCTTCCCATGGCACGCGACCTTTCCGGTCTGGGCATCCGCGTGAATACCATCGCGCCGGGCCTTTTCAAAACGCCGCTGCTGATGTCTCTGCCTCCGGAAAATATCAAATCTCTGAACGAATCCGTTCCGTTCCCCAAGCGTGTTGGGATACCTGACGAATTTTCCGACCTCGTGGAGCATCTCATCACGAATTCGTACATCAATGGCGAGACCATTCGTCTCGATGGAGCGCTGCGGATGGCACCCAAATAGAAACCGAATAGCCGAAAAATACATCTCAATATGTGAAAAGGAGGAGTTGCAATGGCTTATGAGCATATCATTTACGAACCGGGAAAAGTGGCCCGGATCATTCTCAATCGGCCGAGGTATCTTAACGCGCAGAGCTACCGCATGCTGGAAGAGCTGGATGCGGCCCTCAAGGAGGCCGTAAAAGACCCCGCCTGCGGTTGCATCGTTCTATCGGGAATGGGCCGGGCGTTTTCCGTCGGCCACGATATTGGCGGAACGGAGGAAGACAAGCAATACCGTGAACAACACGGCTACGTCACAAAAACCGATCTGACGCTGTTCGAGTGGACGGAAGGCATGCGCAAGCTATACGTGGACTTCCAACGGGTCTGGCGGAACGCCCCCAAACCGACCATCGCCATGGTTCACGGATACTGCATCTTCGGCGGCTGGATGGTGGTGGCGGCCATGGATGTGATCTTCGCCGCCGAAGACGCCCAATTCCTGCCGGGATTTGTGGAGTATTTCTCCGTACCCTGGGATATCGGGCCGCGCCGGGCCAAGGAAATCCTGTTCGAACACCGCTTCATCACCGCCCGGGAGGCTTATGACTACGGATTCGTCAACCGCATCTTCAGTGCAGAAACCCTCGAACAGGAAACAATGGCCTACGCCGAGCGGGTCGCCGACAACTACCTGACCAACACCGTCTGGGTGCGACTCTGTAAATTTTCCATCAACCACATGGAGGAAACCCTGGGGCTGAACACCGAAATCGAAGCCTCTTTCAACAATTTCTGCCTCATGACGACCATGGGCGCCCGGTCCATGGCCAAACCCAGCCAAGGCGGCTTCGCCCGCACGGACGTCGCGAAGGCGAACCTGGCCCTTTCCCGGCCGTGGCTGGAAAAAGCCGGCCTGAGCAAATGACATAAGATGATCAGTCATCATTCTTTTTCAGATTTTTTGGGACGTGTGGGGTACTTCCGGGCAATCTCGTCGGCGATGGTGTAAGGGTCGGATTCTTTGTTGAGGATGCGCTCGACGATGCGGTCCATTTCTCCGCTCTGGGCCAAATCGGTCAGGACCGGTGCCAGGATAGCGTCATGGAGGGCCTCATGGATTTCCATGATGGCCTTGCGCCGCAGCCGGTCGCCCAGAAGACCCGTCTCCACCAGCCTCTGATAGTGGTCGTTCACGGAAACGGCCAGTTCTTCAACACTCTCCCGGAAAGCTTCTGCGTCGGCCAGGTTTCCAATGCGGATAATCGGCGGACGCCAGTCGCCGGGGAACTGGGAAACCATATTGAGCATGGCGATCAGTTCGTTCTCCAGCCGGCCGGCCCCTTCCCGGTCCGCCTTGTTGATGACGAAGATATCGGCGATTTCCATCACGCCGGCCTTGATAGCCTGAATCTCATCACCCATTCCGGGAATGAGAACAACGATGACCGTGTGGGAATGGTTGATGATGTCCACTTCCTGCTGCCCCGCCCCAACGGTCTCGATCATGATCATTTCCTTGCCCATGGCATCCATGACATGAACGGCGTCTCCGACGGCCTTGGACAGGCCGCCCAGAGCGCCGCGGGTGGCAAGGCTGCGGACAAAGACGCCCGGATCTTCCGCATGACTCTGCATCCGGACCCGGTCGCCAAGGATCGCGCCGCCCGTGAACGGCGAGGTGGGATCGACGGCCAGGACACCGACGGTCTTCGCCTGCCTGCGGAATACGGTAATCATGGCGTCGACCAGGGTGCTTTTCCCGGCGCCCGGCGCCCCCGTAAAACCGACGACATGGGCGCGGCCCGTGTGGGAAAAGATGCGGCGGATGGCCGTTTTCGCGTCGGGAAGATTATCTTCGATGCCCCTGATCAGGCGGGAGGCGGTTCGGACATCGCCTTGTTGAATTTTACGTAAACGGTTCAGTTCTTCGGGGTTGTCTGTCATGGTGTGTTCGTCTATAAAATAAATTTTCCTGTCATCCCGGACGCCGATCCGGGACCCGGGCCCGCTGAAGCAGGATTAAAAAAGACCGGATTCCGGTTTTTGCCGAAATGACCATGCGTAAAGATTCCCCCTCTCCCACCAGGGAACAGGAAATAGAGGAAGGTGAAAACCGTCAGTTCGGAAATGCTTCGTTCAGATAGGCCACGACATCGGAGATCTTCGTGCCGGGAAGAAAGAGTTTTCCCACGCCAATCTTCTTCAACTCGACGATATCATCCCGGGGAATGATGCCTCCGCCGAAAACCATAATGTCTCTGGCCCCCTTCTCTTCCAGAAGGCGCATCACTTTCGGGAACATCGTCATATGGGCGCCCGCGAGGCTGCTGATGCCGATGGCGTCCACATCTTCCTGAACGGCGACGGAAACGACGGACTCGGCGGTCTGCCGGATGCCCGTATAGATGACCTCCATCCCCGCGTCCCGGAGCCCGACGGCAACGGACTTGGCCCCCCGGTCGTGGCCGTCCAGTCCTACTTTGGCAATCAATATGCGCAGTTTTTTCATTTTACCCCCTCACTCTAACCCTCTCCCTCAAGGGAAGAGGGAATTTAATGGATTCCCGTCACCCCGCCAGGGTGGAGCTTGATCCACAATCCGTGTAATCGAACTGACTGGATTCTCTCATCCGAGACTGCATTGCAATTTGCATGACAATGTCCTTATGCTCTTGTGGCGGCATGCAGGAGCATGGCACCGTGAATCGAAGATTTTTCCGGGGCCCCTCTACGCGCAGCGGAACGCTCGACGGGACGCATGTCTGAGGGCGTTTTTTATGGGCACAGTTTAAAAAAACTGTCCCCATAAAAAACAGCAGCGGAGCGAGCCGTTAGAGGGTCGGAAAAAGATTCTGAGCGGCGCAATGCTCCAAATGCCGCGCCGCACATATACTCTTCCTTACCGGAATTACGGCAGATTATTTTTTCTCCCGGTCCCATGTCGCCGGCGTCACGCCCCGCTCGACCAGTTTATACTTTTCCGTGCGGAGGGTGGGCGTTTGGGGAAGGGCGTCCATAAACTCGACATAACGGGGCACCATGAAGCGCGCCATATTGGCTTCGCAGTAAGTAATCAGGTCCTCGTGCGTCAGGGTCTGCCCCGGCTTTAAAACCACGGCGGTCATCACATCTTCTTCCGATAATTCGGACGGAACGCCGTAAACAGCAGACTCCATCACTGCCGGGTGCCGGTCGATGACCTTTTCCACTTCCTGGGCCGAGATGTTTTCCCCGCGCCGCCGCAGGGCGTCCTTCTTGCGCCCTTTGAAGAAGAAAAACCCGTCCTCGTCCACCAGGGCCAGGTCGCCGGAACGGAACCAGCCGTCCTTCATTTTTTCATCGCTGGCTTCCTCGTCTTTATAATATTCCACCCATTTCTCCTCCGGGTCCGTGGGGCGGATAATCATCTCGCCGATCTTGCCGGGAGGCAGGTCGTTATCGTCGTCATCCACGACCTTGGCCTCGTTATAATAGGGCGGCCAGCCCATGGAACCGAGCTTCCGCTTCCCCGGCCGGTTCTGGATGGAGCCGCCTTCCGTCGTTCCGTAGGATTCGACGATTTCCAGACCGAACCGCTTTTCGAAATCCAGGATAATGTCCTCCGGCGCTCCGGCGCCCCGGATGAACCGGACATTATTGTTCACGTCATCGGGGGTCGGCGGCTGCTTATAGAGGATCGGCAGCATGGCCCCGATATAATTGAAGGTGGTCGCTTTGTGCTTGCGGATGTCCAGCCAGAACTGGCTCGCCGAAAAACGGACACCCAGGGCCAGCTTTGCATTCTTCAGGAGGGCGGGCAGCGTCGTCAGATTCTGGGCGTTCCCGTGGTGGAACGGCAGGGCGGTATAAAAAATATCGTCTTCGGTGTAGCCGAACACGCGCAGCGCCCGGAGGGCCCTCAAAATGACGTATTCATGGGAGCGCACCACGCCCTTGGAACGACCCGTCGTGCCCGATGTATACATGATCTGAAACGGATCGGTGTGGGCGATGGGCGGCGACGTGAAGGTGCCGGGGCCGGTGAAGAAATCCTTCAGGTCCGACGTGCCGGGATGCAGGGGCCCGTTTCCGACGGACCGGATAACGTAAAAGTCGAGCTTGCGGCCACCGAGGGCGTCTTCCACCTGCGGCAGGAGATCCTGCTGCACGATAACGCCCCGGGTATCGGAATGTTCCAGGATGTAAGAGAGGATATCCCCCTTCCACTCCACGTTGAAGGGAACCATCACGGCACCGACCTTACAGATCCCGAACCACAGGAAGAGATACTCCGGACAGTTCAGCATCAGGACCCCGACCTTGTCCCCCTTTTTGACGCCCAAAGCAGTGAGGGCGTTGGCCGCCTGGTTTGCCTTTTCCTCAAACTGATTATAGGTAAAGCTCTGGTCCTGGAAAAGAAGATACACCTTATCCTGGTTCCGTTCGGCCTTTTCCGTCAGCAGTCTCCCGAGTGTCCACTGCTCACGGGGCAGTTTAATGAGATCGTCTCCCCATTCTATTTCTGAATCCAGCATGAAAAACCTCCGAATAGTTATTATCCAGTCTCCATCATTCCCAGCACCCTACCCCATGTGTGTAAGGTCTTTTTAATGGAAGAAAGATGATTAGGCAAAGCGCTTGGAACCCTTCGCCGCTCAAGCGATTCGCGGCTCCGGGCTCCGGCACACAGCTTCAAGTTGATTTTCAATATAAATAAATCACACCCTTGTATCTTTATTTATTCACGATCGCGTCGAAAAAGGGCATCAAACTCTTCTGCTTTTCCAAATCCTGCAGATAGCCGGACAGGAAATCGATGCGGTCCGGCGGCAGGATACCGGTCAGGGCTTTTTTAAACATGGTCCCCACGACCTCCGGCGCCAGAGGGTTCTCCGGCTCCCCGACCGGGTTTTGCAGCCGCCTGCTCACCGTGCGGCCGTCTTTCAGTTTTATCTCGACCCATGCCCCCCGTTCGGCCGGGAAATTTTTGTCCAGTTCCGGATCAACGGCAACCTGCGTTTTTGCGCAGAGGGCCTGGAGCCGTTGGTCGGCCAGCAGCGCATCCGTAATCTGCTCGTCCGACACCTGCCCTTCCTGCAGGGCGACGGCAATGAGAAACGGGGTGTTGAAGCGGGCATCCGTATAGGTTTGGGGATTTTCCCGTTCCATCGCATGGGCCGCGGAGGTAATGCCGACGGAAATCGCTTCGACCCCATCCGGCCGGACACCCTCCTCGTTTCTCAGGGAAAGGGCGGCGTCGATGGCGGGGTGAATGTGGCGGCAGCCTCCATGAATTTTCAAATAAGTCTCGGTAACGAGAAACCGTGAGCCCAAGCCGCTCAAATCAATCGCTTCGACATTTCCATAAGCCTTCAGAAAACCATCCTCCAGGGCGAGTTCCGGGCCGGGCATGCCGTCTTTAGCCAGAAGGGCCGCTTCATAGCCGCCCTTCACGGCCCGCGCAATCTGATAGCATTTGGCCGGATAGGCGTCGAAGGCGCAGACCAGGCCCGCCGACGAGAGGCAGGCCAGAGACAGGGCATTTCGGAGAGCCGTTGCGTCGATCCCCAGGAGTCTGCCGACCGCCGCCGCCGATCCCAGCGGGGCCAGGATGGCGGAGGAGTGGAATCCCCGGTGCAGGTCATAGGGATAGAGGGCATAACCGATCCGCAGGTGGACCTCATAGCCCAGGATAACAGCGGTCAAAAAATCCGCACCCGAGGCACCCATGGTCTCCGCGGCCGCCAAAGCGGACGGGATGATGCCCGATGACGGATGGGCCCCGGCAAACCGGCTGCCGTCTTCCGTACCGGAGGAGGTGGCGATATAGCTGTTGCAGGCGGCGGCATGGGGGGCCGGCGCCGGCTCTCCGGAAAAAAGGATCGTCGCCTCCGGCTGGGACGGAATGCGGGTCACGTTCAGGAGAGGATTTTCTACCCCTGAGCACATGCCCAGGCCGACGGCGGCCATGAGGTTGATGATCCTAACCTTGGCGGCCTCCTTCACACCGGCCGGAATGTCCTCAGACGCAGTTACTTTGACGAATGCTGCGAGTTGATCCAGCAATGTGGCGGTCAACGGAGTCCTCCTCTCTTTTCTTTAATTATGGCAATGACGGGGAAACGCACTAAAACACCACCTCTCGTACCCAAGAAATATCAAACTTATGGCTGCATGTCGGAGCCCGGAGTCGCGAATCGAATGTTTTCCGGGGTCCCCTACGCGCGCAGTGGAACGACCGACGGGCCGCATGTTTAAGCGACTTTAGGCGCGAGTTTGCGGCTCGGCAGTGCAGCGAGCAGCTGCAGGGTCGAGAAAAGATTCTTGAGCGGCAGAGGGCTCCAAATGCTTGCATTCCCGGCAATTACCTCAAAAACGACAGGGGCTCCTTATACTCGCCGTAAACCTCGCGCAGGACGTCGCATATCTCGCCGATGGTGGCATAGGCCTTGACGGCTTCCACAAGGGACGGAACGAGATTTTCGTTTTTCTTTCCGGCAACGCGGACCGCCTCCAGACCGCGCTGGACGGCCTGGCTATCCCGTTCTTGCTTCAACCGCGCCAGATTTTCCAGCTGCTCTTTTTCCACGGCGGGATTGACCCGGAAGCTGGGCATTTCGATCTCCTCGCCCGTTTCATACTGGTTGACGCCGACGACGATTTCCTCGCCCCGGTCGATCGCGCGCTGCTGCTCCCACGCCGACTCCATAAGTTCCTTTTGGTAGAATCCCTGTGAAATGGCCTCCACGGCCCCGCCTTTTTTCTCCACCTCTTCCAGAACGGCCCACACATCCTTTTCGATGGCATCGGTGAGGTGCTCCAGGAAATAGGACCCGCCCAGAGGATCGGCGACACTGGCCACGCCGCTTTCATGGGCAATGATCTGCTGGGTCCTGAGAGCGATGGTCACGGCCTCTTCGGACGGCAGGGAAAGGGCTTCGTCATAGGACGAGGTGGCCAGATACTGGACGCCGCCCAGGACGGCGGCCAGGGCCTGCAGCGTCACGCGGCTCACATTGTTGAGCGGCTGCTGGGCCGTCAGGGTAACGCCGGCAGTATAGGCGCTGATGTGCATTTTTTGCGATTCCGCATCGTCGGAGCCATACCGCGTTTTGACGAGCTTGGCCCAGACCCGGCGGGCCGCCCGGTACTTGGCGATCTCTTCGAAAAAGTCCTTATGGATCAGAAAATGAAAAGTCAGGGTCGGTGCAAAATCCTCGATTTTCAGTCCCCGCCGGATGGCCTCATCCGCGTAGGCGATGGCGTTGGCAATGGCAAAGCCCAGTTCGTGCTTGACCTTGCCGCCGGCCTGACGCATGTGGCTCCCGCAGGCCGTCAGAGGCAGCCAGTTCGGGACATGACGGGCGCAGTATTCCAGGGCGTCGATGCAGAGTTTCACCGACGGTGCGGGTGGAAAGATATGGGTCCCCCGGGCAACGAATTCCTTGAGGACGTCGTTTTGCAGCCGCACGCTGAAGGTGGTCGGCGGACAGCCCCGCTTTTCCCCCAGGGCCACCAGCCACGCACAGGCGATGGGGCCGATGGCATTGGCGGTCGTGCGGATGATGCCGACCTTTTCCAGGGGAATGCCCTCCAGCATGATCTCAATATCACGCAGCGAATCGATGGCCACGCCCGTGCGACCCACTTCGCCTTGCGCCTGGGGATGGTCCGAATCCATGCCGAGCTGCGTCGGCAAATCCAGAGCGATGCCCACGCCGGAGCCGCCTTTGGCGATCAGGTACTTGAACCGCTCGTTGGATTCGCGAGCCGTTCCAAAACCCGCATACTGGCTCATGACCCAGAATTTCTCCCGGTACATATCTTCGGTAATGCCCCGCGTGAAAGGATAATCGCCGGGATGACCCAATTCCGCTTCGATATCAAAGGCTTTCAGGTCTTCCGCCGTGTAAAATTTGGGCACAGGGTATCCGGACAGCGTCCGGAGACCTTTTTCACCCTTTTGACTTTTCTGATCCTGAGCTGCTTGGTTTTTTGCTTCCTCTTTGGAATTGGCAGACATGTCCTTTATCTCCTTGTCGAATGCGACGAATTTGCAAAAGGCTTCTATTTTGCTCTGCGGTGTTTAAGGCTTACGGAATAGGGATTGAAGCGACCTTGTAAATCGCTTCAATCCCTATATCACAACGGTCGAGTCTAAACCAAGAAACAATTTTTTTTAGATCTGCAACTCCCCATCCTTCATGATGCAGGCATCATCAATGAAGATGGTCGGTTTATCGAATAAAACATCCTGGTGGACACGGCTCATGGTGTTACCACCAATGTCATTGTTTCTACCGACGGCGATATGAGCCGTCCCGTAACGGGCAAAGTCGAGGGACGTCCCTTTCATTGGCCGGGGCAGATAATGGCAGGTCCCAATTCCCAGTTCTGCGATGTTTGACGCGTTCTCGTCCGTCGTTGCGATTTTCCAGAGGATATCGTAGTCTTTTTTGGCGCCGATCATCTCCACGGCCTTGCCGCCTTTGACAATGATTTTCAGAGGCTCTTCGAGGATATAATTCCAGTTGCGGAACGCCAGGTCGACAATAATCGTCCCCTCGGCGGTCCCCTCAATCGGTGCCACGGCGGACTCGGCATAATAGGGAATCGTGCCGTTGAAGGGATTGCTCGGATAAACGGCCAGGGTCGCCCGTCCACCGATTTCAAAGGTGATATCGGTGCCCTTCGGCGTGGTGACTTTCGCTACCTTACCCTCTTTCAAAGCCTTGGCGATCTTGACCGTCCGTTCCTTGCACAGCGCAATGTCTTCCGCTTTCAGCTCGTGTTTCTCCAGATCGGCCTCCAACGCGCTGATGATATGAAAACGCACGCCCAGGGCCGAGGATTCCTTCCGGGCCGTCGTGTGAGCGATCGTCGCCCCTTCCGCGATGGAGAAGATGGCGTTCACTTCTTTCATGGCCGCCGCAACCGCACCGGGCGGTTCTGCTCCGTCTACTCTCCGTGGGGGGAAAATGGCCAGAGTTGTTTCATGCCCCATGTCCAGCAGGGCATCCAAAAGCGTTTGACCCAAATGGGCCGGACGGGGAGAACTGTCCGCAACAACCAAATATTTTTCCCCTTCTTTGACTGCGTTACATGCAACCAGCATGTTCTGAATGTTTTTCTTTACGTCCATAATCTTCTCCTTTTCAATTTGAATTTTTATCGCTTTGGCATTGCCATACATTAATTATCCGATAGCGTCATGCTTCATCATTTCAATAAGGTATCTGATCGACAAACAAACCATCATATCCCATCGATTTACAGTTTTTTAACCACTCCCGGATAGCCGGCCACCAGGCTTTGAATCACCTCTTTTGCCGTGGTAATCTCGCGGACCAGTCCGGCGGACGACCCGCAATAGGCCTCCCCGTTGTCCAGATCGCCCTCCAGCCCCGCCCGCCGGGAAGCGGCATGGCCCATAAACTCCCGGATTGCGTCCGCCGAAGCCCCCGCCTGTTCCATCGCCAGAAGCACCTGGCTGAACTCGGTATTTTTGAGGCTGCGAGAGGGAATCAAGGGCCGGCAGGTAATGGCCGTATCCGTGTCACCGGCGTTCACAATGGCATCCTTATAGTTTGGATGGGCGATATTCTCCTGGACGGCGACAAACCGGGTACCCAGTTGGACGCCCTCCGCACCCAGGGCAAAAGCCGCGGCGATACCCCGTGAATCGGCAATGCCGCCTGCCGCAATGATGGGAATCCTCACGGCATCCGCCACCTGGGGGATCAGGGAGAAAAGTGGCAGTTCATCATAACCGTTCCGGGCCGCCGCCTCGACGCCTTCACAGACCAGGGCATCGACACCCGCTTCTTCGGCAACTTTCGCGTGTTTGACGGAACTGACGACATGGATGACACGGGTATGGGCGCTCTGCAATAACTCCGTATAAAGGCGCGGATCGCCTGCTGCCGTGATCACAACCCTGACTTCATGTTCCAGAATCACTTCCATCAAAAGACCGCAGTCCCGCAGATCGAGGGGGATATTGACGCCAAAGGGCTGATCGGTCAGCTCTTTGGCCCTGACGATCTGCTTGTCGAGATTCTTCACGGGATTGCCGTGAGGCTTCATGCCTGCCATCGGACTGATGACACCCAAGCCCCCGGCATTGGACACGGCGGCCGCCAATCCGGCATCGGCCAGCCAAAGCATTCCACCCTGCAAGATGGGATACTGAATGCCCAGTAATTCACAAACGCGCGTCTTTTTCATCAGCCTCCTCCACATAAAAAAGATCCAAGGGGTCGGAAAGATTTACATGAGATGATTTTCAGAAAGAGGTCGAATAAATGACCCCCGGAATCTAAAATCCATTAAACTTAGAGGTCATATTAATCGGATGACGGCTTTTTTTTCGGCTTTTGAACATCCATTTCCTTATCGCAGCAAATCGGATTGGACGGACTCGCTTTCGTGCAAAGCACAACTGTGCCGCAAACCGTGCATTCGTATCTTTTTCCCAATTGACTCATTTCCTGACTCCTTCTTATTTCTTAATCACCATCGGCTGTCCGCAACAGACCAGTTTCCCATCGCCGCCCTTGGTGACGATATAGATGGCGCCGCATTTTTCGCAGGTATATTTTTTACCGATCTGATTAGCCATACCTTATTGCTCCTTCCTGTTGTTTCCTTAAATACTTTTTTTATTTTACAACCTCTGTTTATTATGTCAATCAAGGTTTACTGTATTCTTCCACCAGTTGCTTGCGTAACAATTTGCCCAGGGCGTTGTGGGGCAGATCCTCAACAAAAATGACCGACCGGGGGCATTTGAAAGAGGCCAGCTTCGACTTCGAAAATTCAATGATCTCTTCTTCCGTGGCCGTTTCTCCCGTTCTCAGAACCACAACGGCTCGGGGCTCCGCTCCCCATTCCTCACTGGGGACACCGATGACGGCCACATCCTGTATTTTCGGATGGGACAGGATCGCCTCTTCCACCTCCCCGGGTGAGATGTTCTCGCCCCCGCGAATGATCAAATCGTCCGCCCGTCCTGCCAGATAGATATAACCGTCCTCATCCATGTAGCCCATATCTGATGTCCGAAGCCAGCCGTCCGCCGTAAAGGCCTGAGCCGTCTTTTCTTCATCCTGCCAGTATCCGCTCATAATACGGGCACCCCGGACCGTAATCTCGCCTTCCGTATGAGGGGGAACCGGATTTTCGTCTTCATCGACAATGCGAACCTCCACATCCGGCAGGGGACGGCCAATGGATGACGCCAGTCGTTTGAGCTTCTTTTCTTTTTCCTCTTCCGTCCCGCTCAGGTCGTGGTCTTCCGGCCCCAAAGAGGCGATGGTCGATGCCGTCTCCGTCTGACCAAAGGCATTAATAAAGGACACACCAGGAAAGTATTCGATGGCTTTCCTGATGACCGCAAAAGGCATGGCCGCCGCACCGTAAGTGATGATCTGCAGGCTCGACAGATCGTAGGAATAAAAATCAGGCGAATCGACAATCTGTTTGATCATGGTCGGAACGAGCATGGCCCGGTTGGCTTTTTCCTGCTGTACTTTTGCCATCCATTCTTCGACTTCGAACTGACGCATTAAAATCAGCGTCCGTCCGCCGTAAACCGCGGCCAGAACGCCCTGAATACCGGCGATGTGATAAAGGGGAACCGTCAGGATATTTTTCTCTTCAATCTCCGGATCGGCAGGATCGACGTTCTCCAAAATGTAAGAAGAAAAATTATCGTGCGTCAGGGGAACGGCCTTCGGACGGCCGGTGGTGCCGGAGGTAAACATCAGGATCGTCATATCTTCGTCTTCAATATCGCCGAAATATTCTTCATCCAGCGCTGATGAAATTCGATCTTCATAATCGAGCATATCCGCCTCCGGCTCGTCGACGGCAATGCAGAATTCAAGCCCTTTCAGTTTCGGACGGATTTCGCGGATCATCTCAACATAACGCTTGCCCACGCAAAGAACTTTCACCTGCGCCCGGTCAATCATATACGTCAGCTCGTCGGCCTTCGCCCGGAAATTCAACGGAACGAAAACGGCCCCAATTTTCGCCGCTGCGAAATACACTTCGATATACTGGGGACAATTGACGGCAAGCATTCCGACACGGGTCCCCTTCTCCACCCCCAGTGCCGTTAGGGCATGGGCTATTCTGTTGATCCGCTCATGGGCCTGTTCATAAGTCCAGCGATTCTTCTCAAAAACCATAAACTCACGTTCCGGACAAATCGACACGGCAACGCTTAAAAAATCCGTCGTATTCATTAATTTTTCCTTATAACCTTACAATGTCCTTACTCCCTCATCAGCATCTGGGCCAGTTCCTGCGGTTTGCTTAAATGGGGATAATGGCCGCAGTCGATCTCTAAATAGTCCGCGTTCAGTTTTTCCGCTGTGCGGCGCTGATGAGCTTCCGACGGGTTTGAACCCCGGCTGCCGTTAATCACCGTCGCTTTCCATTTCCGTTTCCAGAAAACCTCCATATCCGGACCCTTGCGGGGCGAACCGCCAATAGGATGCAGAGTGAAGCGGGCCGCCACCCAGGCGCGGAATTCCGGATCGAGGTCCTCAAACATTGGACCTTCGATCAACTCCCGCGCGGGCCCCAAGGCCAGCTCCGTCGTTTCCCATTTCGCACCGGGAATGGGGACCAGAATATCCCGCAGGCTTTCACCGGGCAGGGGCAGGAGGGCGTCGATGTAAACGAGCCGGCCGACGCGTTCCGGCACTTTATCGGCAACCATACTGATGGCAAGACCACTGATGCTGGTCCCGACCAATACGACATCTTTCAAATCATGATAGAACAAATACCCAATCAGTTCCTGGACATGGGTGTCTATGGTGATGCCGGGTCGGATCCGGGGATAGCGCTCCGCGCATCCCTCCAGCGTCGGCGTATGGACGATGTGACCCGCCGCCCTCAAGGGCTCCGCTACTTTCGTCCAAACCCAACCGCCGGTAAACGCGCCATGAACCAATACATAAGTCGCCATTTTATTCCTCCTTCAAGATTATGTGGTGAAGCAAATGTATGCCTTATTTTCTATTCCTTTTAGGGCCTCCCCGCCCCCGGCACGTCAACCCGGATCGTCTGAATGGCACCGGGTACGGCACCCCGGAACGCTTCCGTCGTGGATGTGCAGAGAAATAGGATTCGCCGATCCTCGCCGCCCAGCATGCAGGCATAGGCCTGAGGTTTCGTCTTGATACGCTGACTGACTTTTCCGCCTTCATGGACACGGATCACTTCTTCCCCCGCTGGAGTCGACACCCAAATTGCGCCCTCAGCGTCGAGGCAGATGCCGTCGGGCATTTGTTCGAGTCCAGCCCAAAGGCGTCGATTCGAGAGAGACCCGTCCGGTGCCATGTCGAAGGCCGTCAACTTGCGGCCGATGGATTCAGCGACAATTAACGTCTTATTGTCCGGCGTCATGACACACCCGTTGGGGAAGGCCATATCGTCTGCCGCGGTGCTGATCTCACCGTCCGGTGTCACCATGATCAGCGTTGCCAGGGCAAAGGGCTTGCCGGCCAGGGCGTCGTAACCGAAGTGACCGACATAGGCGCGACCCTGCGCATCGACGACCATATCGTCGAGGGAGAAGTCCGCGAGCTTGCTCAAATCCGCCACCTCAACCAGTCCTCCCGGATCGAGGCGCAGGAGGCGACGATCCCTCATTGAGACAACGAGCAGCTTTCCATCGGGAAGCCAGCCGATTCCCCCCGGCGAGTTTGGTACCTCAACGATCGTTTCCGTGCGACCGTCAAGATCCACCATCATGACCTTTCTTGCCACCATGTCGGAAAACCAGAGTTTGCCGTCATGCCAGCGGGGCGTTTCAGGAAATTTCAATCCGTCGATCAATACCTTTGCTTCGAGATCCATATCTCCTCTCCTTATATTCTACATTATCACCTTCTTGTCTCTCAGTTCGTTTATCTCCTCATTGCTCAGCTCCAGGATTTCGCCGAAGACGTATGGGTTGTGTTTCGCCAATTGCGGGGCGGCCGTCATCGGCGCCAATTGATCGTTCATCCGCCAGGGGACCCTGACCATTTCCAATTCACCGAGTTCCGGATGGTCGATTTTAACAAAGCTTCCTCTAACCCGGAGATGTTCGTCCGCATACAGGTCTCTCCCCTCACGGGATGGCGCCGCAATCAGGCCCGCTTCACAAAATTCCTTGACCATCCAGTCGCGATCCCGTTCTTTCGTCCAGTCTTCAATGAATTTATCGAGGGCCTTTTCGTTTCGCTTGCGGGCGGCCATCGTCTTAAAACGCCGGTTCGTCACCAGCTCCGGCCGCCCGATGATCCGGGCCAGTTTTGCAAATTCATCATCGGAACGGATTTCCAGCGCCAGCCAGCGGTCGACGCCCCAGCATCGATAAACGGCATGGGGGGCATACCGCGGATGGGCATTGCCGATGCGTTCCGGGATTTTGCCGGTCATGGCGTATTCCAGAAGATACTCGCCGATGAGGGAACTGACCCCCTCACATTGAGACAGATCGATGAACTGTCCCTCACCCGTCTGCGCATGGTGATGAAGTGCCGCGACGACGGCGAATGCAGCCGTTGTGGCATCAAAGATGTCCGTATCGCCGCCCGCACCATGGCTGGGGTGGTCATCGGGGAAACCCGTTAAATAGGCCGCGCCGCCGATGGCGTGATGGATATTGGCATAACCGAGATAATCCCTTTCCGGGCCGGTCATTCCGCGGCTGGCAATGGTCATGGCGATGATGTCGGGGCGGATCCGGCGCAGGTCTTCATAGCCAAGGCCGAGCTTGATCATGGCGCCGGCACGCATGTTGTCGATGACGACGTTGCTCACGGCGACGAGCTTTCGGGTCAGCGCCAGCCCTTCCGGTTTGCTTAGATCGATGGTCGCACTCTTTTTATTCATGTTGACGGAATTGAAGGACATGCCCTGGTTGGGCGGCGTTTTTATCGGTGCCGGATTGGGAAGAGGCCACGGATAGTTACGGCGGGACAGATCCAGCCGGTTATGGCCCTCGATTTTGATCACCTCGGCCCCCAGGGCGCCCAAAAGGAGATTACAGTAAGGACCCGCCCAGACCCAGCTGAAATCGAGAATCCGGATGCCTTTGAGGGGGTGCACAAAATTTTCCGGATTTGCCAAATCTTTCTGAGATAAAGGTTTAACATCAACTGGCTCTATTTTCGCAATCTCCGAAAAAACCTCTTCATTATGCTGGCCCAACAAGGGTGACGGCCGGCTGACCCGGGGCGGCGAAGCGGGCATCTTGTAAGACCATCCGGCGTAAGGGTATTTTCCGGCCACCGGATGATCCACATCAATGAAAAATCCCCGCGATTTGTACTGTTCGCTTTCCATGACGTCTTTGGCCGTGTTGATCGTCCCGATAGGAATCTTCATTTTGGCGGCCCGGTGATAGAGTTCAAATTTTTTCTGCTCGCGCATCCAGGCTTCCATCTGGGGCGCAACATCCATCAGATGATTAAGCCGCCAGCCTCGATCGTTCCAGCCATCGTTCTGCGCCCAATCAGGATTGCCCACCAATTCACGAACGGCGCGGAAATGATGATCGTCGTTGGCCGCCAGCACAATATACCCATCGCTCGTTTCCATCCGGCCCATGGCCTGAGGACGATCGGGAACACGGCCCCATGAGGTAAACTGGTATCTGTTCATCGTGATCCGAGGCGCAATGAGATTCATAATCACATCTTGAATCGATATGTCGATGAAATTGCCCAACCCGGTTTTGCGCCTGCCAATGAGGGACGCAGCGGTACTCAAAGCCGCATAGATACCGGCGATATACTGGGCTGTGTTTCCGCCCGTTTTGACGGGAGGTCTGCTGATATCCACCGCTTTGGCGGGCAGGAGATTGCCCAATCCCGCGGCATGGACGATCGTCATTTCGCCCGCTTCCTGGAGGGCCCGGGGACCGACGCATCCATAAGGCGTAATGGAGGTATAAATCAAACGGGGATATAATTTCCGGATGGTTTGCCAGTCCAGTCCCAAGCTCGGCAGATAATCGGGGCGATGGTTGTCGATAAGAACATCGGCCCAGCCAAGCAGCTTTTTGAATTGCTCCAGGTCGGCGGTTTTGTTCAAATCGAAAGTCACGCCGCGTTTACTCGTGTTCAAATAGAGAAAAAGGACGCTCTTTTCGGGATGGGGTTCTTCCGTCGGAAACGCACCTTCAAAACGTGCGGGGTCACCCACGGGCGGTTCGACCTTGATAACATCGGCGCCGAGGTCCGCCAGCAATTTTCCACAGTAAGGTCCGGAATACATCGTCGCCAGTTCAACAACTTTAATACCGCTCAGTGCAGATTTAGACATAAAAAACTCCTCAAGAAGATAGGTTCAAGGATCAAGGGCCAAGCTGCAGGAAAAAGGAGTTATTTTTTCTACCTTGCACCTTGGACCTTGATCCTTTTATTTCAAACGACCGCGCCGTCTTTCTTTAATTCTTCAACCTCTTCATCGCTGTACCCCAGCCCGGCCAATATCTCCGATGTGTGCTGGCCGTGCCTGGGCGCAAGAGTCCGTATCCGGCCCGGCGTCTCAGACAGCTTGATGGCGATACCCGGTTGTGGAATCTTCCCGAGAATGGGATCTTCAACCTCTACCATCATCCGGCGGTGCTTCACCTGCGGATCGTTAAGGACGTCATCCATGGCCGTATGGACCGGGGCAATGCATGTATCGGCCTTATGCAGGCTCTCCAGCCATTCATCGCGGGTCTTGGAGAGAAATTTCTCCGTCAGTTTTGAGATGACCCATTCCCGTTCCTTACTGAAGCCCGCAAACGGCTTAATGGCCTGATCATAGGGAATCAGTTCTTCCAGATCCAAAGTTTTACAAAGTCTTTCCCAGAACCAGGGCTCGCCGCCGGCAAAACAGATAGACTTATCATCCCTGGTACGGTACACATGGGACGGCCGCTGGCCGGCCTTCGGCGATTGGCCGGTAATACCGTAAAGCATGTTGTGACGAGCCAGCATCATGGCCACCGCACCATCCATCATGGAAATGTCGACAAACTGCCCCCTCCCTGTCTTCTCCCGGGCAAAAAGGGCCGTCAGAATACCGACAGCGGCGTTCATGCCTCCCCCGCAAAGATCGGCAATGGGCACGCCCGGCAGGACATATTGCCCGTCAGGCGTACCTGTCGCACCCAAAATGCCGGCAGCAGCAATGACATTTGCATCGTGGGCGGGATAATCAGCATAGGGACCATCCTGACCATAAGCTGTAACAGCGCAATAGATAATTCGCGGATTGATGGCTTTCAACGTGTCATAGTCGATCTTGAGGCGCTTACCAACATCAGGGCGGAACTCAATAACCACGACATCACCGTCTTTCACCAGCTTGTAAAAAATCTCACGGGCCGCCTCGTTTTTTAAATTAAGAGCAATGCCTTTCTTGTTCCGGTCGATGGCTCGATGAGGCGTATAGCCTGCCTTCAGGTCGTCGGTGGTCAGCTCGGACTTCGGCACCAGGGTCTCCAGAGAATTCCGTCGGCGCCGGGCCTCCTGGATTTTGATGACCTCCGCCCCCATATCCGCCAGCATCAGTGTACAGAAAGGCCCCGGTAAGGTACGGCTCAAATCCAGAATCTTGATGCCCGTCAAGGCACCATCCTGAAGGTTTTGTTTTTTTTCTTCGGCCATGTCATTTCCTCAATTCTTTTGAAACAGCGTTTGAAGCCCTCCGCCGCTCAAGAATCTTTTCTCGACCCTGCAGCTGCTCGCTGCACTGCCGGAACGAAAACTCTCGCCTTCGGCGCTCAAACATTCGTCCCGTCGGACGTTCCGCTGCGCGCGCAGGGGACCCCGGAAAACATTCAATTCGCGACTTCGGGCTCCGGCACGCTACCGTCACAACGTTCCCCCTCTCCCTTTATGGAGAGCATAAAAAATCGCCGCTTACTTCGATCAAATGTCAAATATCGCCTCTCAAACGCGGCTTCGTAAAAAGGCCGCAGGCAAGGCGCGTCTTCCGGATACCTTCTCCAAATCCGTCTTCCCAAAGGCACAAATTTAATATTCTATGCTATTTTCTTAACAACCGTTGCTCAAGAATCTCTCGGAGCGGCCATTGAACTTTTTTCGTTAACAAATCAAGGCGAAGCGTAAGATCAGCGATTTCAACTGTCTGAGTCGAAGGCGAGTTATGAAATCGCCTGAAACAAGCCTGAGATTTGTTCGAAAAAATTTCAGGCAAGCGAAGAGAGATTCGGGCAACGTAACTTTTAATAAATAACCTTCGCCTCAACCAACCTTTCAATCTCCTCTTTCGATTTGCCTAAAAGTTCCCCAAAAACATAATCATTATGCTCCCCGATGGACGGCGCCGGACGGTAAATTTCGCCCGGCGTTTCGCTCAATCGCCAGGGAATACCGTAAAGCGACTCCACCCCCACCAGAGGATGTTCGATTTCAATGTGGCTTTGCCGCTCATTGAAATGGGGATCGAAATACTGGTCCTCCGTATTCATACAGGAAACAGCGGCAACGCCGACGCCCTGCAGGAGTTCCATCACATCGTTGTTCTCCCGATCGATGGTCCATTCCGTAATGTGCCGATCCAATTCGTCCTGGTTTTCCCAGCGACTCTTCGCATCGGCAAACTTCTCGTCCTTGCACCATTCGGGATTTCCGATGGCTTCACAAAATTTATTCCATTCTTCGTCGGTCCTGACGGCAATGGAAATCCATTTGTCTTCGCCTTCGCATTGATAGTTATTATGAGGCGCCATAGTGGGATGGCGGTTGCCTTGAGGCTCGGCAATGCGTCCGTTCATAAAATAATCCATCAGGGCTTCGCCCATCAGGCTGCTACCCATCTGGGCTTCCGCCAGATCGATTTTTTGTCCTTCGCCTGTCCTCTTTCGATGAAACAGAGCGGCTAAGATCGTGAAGGCCGCATGGATACTGGCGTTGGCATCGCCATACGCCACGGCGGACATTCCCATAAGCGGCTCTCCCTTATAACCGATAAGAGAACTCAAACCGGACAGGGCCATAATGGTGTTGGCATAAAGAGTCGCGTCTTTCAGGGGACCGTATTGCCCAACGCCGCTTAATGAAATACAAATAATATCCGATTTGATTTTGACCAGATCGTCATACCCCAGACCGGCTCTGTCCAGGACACCGGGACTGAAATTATCGCTCACCACATCGCTGAGCCTGATCAGGTTTCTGATCAGATCAAGGCCCTTTTCCGTTTTGATGTCCACGGTGATGCTCATCTTATTGCGATTCAACGAATGGAAGGCCGGCTGCAGATTCGGCCACTTTCCCTCATCGCCGCCGGCGATATCGTCTCCTACGATCGGCCGGCCCATCCGAAGACCATCCAGACGGCTTTTTGTTTCCACTTTGATGACCTCGGCACCCATATCCGCCAAGAGTTGCGTGGTCATGGGACCCGCCCAGGCTGTTCCGAAATCAACGATTCTATAGCCTTCAAGACTCAACATGTCATTGCTCCTTTATGATTCGTTCGATGTCTTCATCGGAATATCCCAGACGTTCGCCCATGATCTCCCGGTTGTGTTCGCCCAGACGGGGCGCTGCGCATTCGATTTTCACGGGCGTCTTGGATAACTCATAACCTGTGCCGGGATATTTCAATTTCCCCGCGACAGGATGATCGATTTCGACAAAAAAGCGTCGCGCTTCAAGCTGCTTATCATGAGCGACTTCATCAACGGTTCTGACCGGACTGAAGGGGATATGATGCTCCATGCACAGGGCAAAAATTTCTTCCTTCGTATAGTCCTTTAACCAGTCAATCAGGAGGGCGTCTACCTCCTCGGGATAGGATTCCGCCATTTCGCGGCGGTCGCGGTAGCGCGGGTTTTTCGACCACTCGGGAGTTCCCATGAGTTCAATGAATCGTTTCCACTGGGCGACCTGCGGGGCAACAAGACAGATATAGCCGTCTTTGCACGGCAGACAGCAGGTGGGATAGTTGAAATAGCCGCCTTGATGACCTTTCCTGATTCCGGTGAGGCCGCGGTAGATGTAGGTGGTTAAATGCTGCCCCACGAGGTTGTTGGCCGATACTTCCACCTCCGAGATCTCGATGTGCTGACCGCGGCCGATTCTGTCGCGGGCAAGCAACGCCGTGAGCGTCGCCCCGGCCGCGGCGGCACCGGCCTGATAGTAGCTCTGGAATAAAGGCAAAACGAGCGGCGCTCTTTCCGGATCACCGGACGCCACACTGACGCCTCCGGCCGCCTGACAGTTCAATTCATAAGCTTTATAATCCCGGTAGGGTCCCCACTGGCCGAATGGCGAGATGCTCGTGACAACGAGCTGCGGATTAATCCCGGAAAGTGCTTCGTAATCGATGCCTAATTCCTCCGTCTCGCTGGGCGGATAATTGGCCACAAAAACATCTGCATCATTCAGCAGTTTGCAAAAAACATCCCGTCCCGCGTCCGATGTAATATCCAGAGCAATGCCCTTTTTGTTGGCATTAAGCCACAGAAACAGACCGCTCTTCTCCGGATGCGGTACATCGCCGGGGAAAGGGCCGTGGCGTCTCGATTCATCGCCGCCCTCAGCGGGATTTTCAATCTTGATGACTTCAGCACCCAGATCGGCCATCAGTTTCGTGCAATACGGCGCCGAAATGAAATGGCCGTATTCAACGATTTTCAGTCCACTCAAGGCTTTTTTTGTCATAAATTATGTCCAATCCTTTTTCATTTCTCGCTGCATAGGCTCATACATGAAAAAATACATCATTGAGCAGCAGCGGGAGCCCGAATGTATGGGGACAGTTTTGAAAACTGTCCCCGCACCCTGCGCGCGCAGCGGAACGTATGACGGGACGAATGTTTGAGAGCCGAAGGCGCGAGTTGTCGTCCCGGCAGTACAGCGAGCAGCTGCAGGGTCGAGAAAAGATTCTTGAGCGGCGAAGGGCTTCAAATGCCTGACTTCTTCCTCATTATCCTTCTTTTATCTATACAACCTGTCCGGATCAAAGCACCGGATCATAGCCAGCTCTTCCACATCCGGCGCGGCCATCTCCTTCACATCGGCGGCAACCTTCAGGTCCCAGCCGCAGTTCTCACGAACTGTTTTGATCTTCTCCTCCAAACCGGCCCCGCTAACATGGACGCCCGTCAATGTGAATTCTTTGTCGTCGCCCAGTTTCTCAAAAACCCCCATGTCGGACACGAGGGTTTTGACCCTCGTCCCCGGAGAGGTAATGTAATCGACGCGATCGACATAACGCTTGGGAGACTGCCGGGAAATGACCATGACCTCTTGTGCGTTCACCGCGTCGTTGGATCCCCCGGAGCCGGCGATAAACTGGCCGTTCACCTTGGTCGCGTTGACGTTGCCGTGTTTGTCGACCTGCGCCGCCCCCAGGACGCTCAAGCAGCGATTGTTGTATCCGCCGATGAACGTGCCGTAGCTCTGGAACGCATCGGTCATCAGGCAGCCCGTTTCGATGTTGGACGTCGCGCCGATGGACGGATTGCCGGGCTGCGGCGAATAGCCGTATACCCCCGTGCCGATCAACAATTTAATGGGGATGTCTTGCTTTTTCAGCTGGTAGTATGCTGACCAGCCGGCCAGGGCGCTGAAACCGACGCCGAGCAGGAAATTGACATAACCCTTCCGGAGGACGATCTCCTCGATCTTTCTCGCCGCCGCCACAACGGTCAATTCGTTTTTTGTGTATTCGGGGCTGAAGGATACGGTGCTTAAAAGATTAGCCAGTTCCATCTGCCCCTCACCCTCGCCGATGCCTGAAGACAATGCATCGAGCCGCTCACGTCCCAGTTTTGCCAGATAGTCTTCCTGGCTGGAGCAATTATAAACCCACTCGTCCATCCAGGCCTTCAACTTGGCAGGGTCCGAAACGGTGTCCCGGTATGCGCCGATGAAGGGGATGTCCGGCCGATAACTGGTATATCCGTCCATGCCGAGGCCTAGGGTATTCATGCTCTGAGGATGGGCTCCGAACGGGACTTCGGAAACCGATTTCACCATATAGCTGGGAATGGACACCAGGCAGGAATGCTTCCGGATGAACTCCGTCGAAACGATTTTTTCCACCGTCGCCACAACCCCTTCCTTACTGGCCCGGGCGCCCCAGGTGCTCGTTCCCATATAGTAAGGCGATCCCATAATGATGTTACCCTGCCGGTCGGCAAACCAGCCGTGGACAACGGCAATATCGGGATTGATCGCTTTGACCAGGGCCAACTCCTTCCCGCTCTCAAAAGGACATTGGAATGTATGGAGACTACTCGAATTGTCCGCAACCATATCGGACCCGAGGAGGGACTTGGTCACCATACATTCCATATCCATGGCACCCGCGATCAACCGCTGCTGCAAACTGATGGACGTCCATCCCTCGATCGCAATGCGCCCTTCGTTGAAGGCCTTTTGAATGAGGCGGTTCGGCCCGGTAGTGGGGTAGAGGTGCATATAGGCCACACCGATGAGCTTTTTTACCAGGCCGTTGTAAACCAGGGCCGATAAATAGTCCCGGCTGGCATTGATAATGGTGAAAGCCGCATCGGTATCCCGGAACTGCCGCGCTATCTCCCGCGTCGCCGCATTGGCGAATTCGCCCAGGAGTATTGCCTGCCCCGGTTTGATGTGCTTTCTGACGGCGTCGGGAAGGTCGACGACTTTGTCTTCCCCGCCCTCAGCCAGATCCAGATCAAAATTCCGCCGGATGACGTCAATCATTTCGGTACTCATGGTCAATGGTTTCCCTCTTTAAAATATTGGCATCATTCGGAGCACTCCGCCGCTCAGAATCTTTTTCCGACCCTGCAGCTGCTCGCTCCACTGACGGGACGCCAACTCGCGCTTACCGCGCTCAGACATGCGTCCCGTCGGTCGTTCCGCTGCGCGCGCAGAAGGGCCCCGGAAAAATCTTCGATTCGCGTCTCCGTGCTCCTGCAGGCCGCCTACTATTGGCAAAATATTCTTTATCTTTTTCCTGGATTCCGGTTTTCAAAGCTATGTCACAATTCGTTTTTCTTGTCATTCCGTGCAAGCAAAGCGCGACACGGAATCCAGGATTTACTAATACCTACTGGACCCCGGCTTTCGCCGGGGTGACTGCTCAAAAGGCACTTTTTGCCATTACGACACAGTCTATTCGCCAGAATGACAAGAATAATAATTCACATCAAAGAACGGAGACCGTAACTGCGGCTTCGTAAAAAGCACCGCAGGCAAGGCGCGCTAATTAATTATGAAACAATTGGAAAAGAAAATGGTTGCGAAGGAAATCCATGGCGCGGCCATTGGAATTTTTTCGTCCGCAAATCAAGGCAAAGCCCCGAATCAAGTTCGGGATAAACTCCAGACCAGCGATTTCAACTGTCCGAGCCGAAGGCGCGTTTTGAAATCGCCGGGAGCAAGCCTTAGATTTGCTCGAAAAAATTCCAGGCAAGCGAAATGGATTCCGAAGCAATCACTTCCCTATTTCGCCAACCGCGACTCCAAAGGCCATGTCTTCTTCTCCCTCGACGGCAGAATGACCGTCCCATGGCCTTTCACGATGGTTTCTTTCCGCTGATTGGTACCTAGAATCTCCACGTCCACGCAAGGCTCGCCGTTTTCGTCGTCATACTTCTTGGTAACCGTACCTTTGATGAAGGCCACATCTCCCAGGTAGATGAACGCGCGGTATTCTGCGTAACAGTTCTTCAGCCATCCCTCGTCGCCGATCCAGCTAGTGAACATCTGGATGGTCCAGGAATTTCGCTCCATGCCGATCTCGTACATGTAGGGAAGACCGGCGCCCTGTGCCGCTTCAATCAGCCAATGGACTGCTGCTCGGGGTTCCCAGGCCGTCGTATCGCCTGCACGGAAGCCCCAGGCCGGGTGCTTTTTATAACCGGCCAACGCCGCTTCATGGGCCATCAACCGGCCGGAGGTTCCACCGTAGAAGGCCGCTTCATCGGTGATACCGATGGGGCCTTTGATGACCTGGGGCACTTCATCGCCGATATTGACATCCTCAAAATACAGGACTTCAGGCCCCCGGATCTTCATCGCCATAATCTGATCGTCGATCTCGTCGCGCTCCTCGTCCGTCCAAGGATGGGGCAACTCCAGTTTGGCATACTTCCCCTTTTTCCGGACGTTGCTCTGCTCGGCCTTGAAGGTCCAGCCGAGAGCCTTTGCCACCAGCTCATCCCGCTGGTTATAATAGAGCCTGTCCTGATAAACTTTGATCATCCTGTCGGAAAAGCCGCTCTTCGTTTCCTCAAAGCCCTTGAATATCGCTTCCGGTTTGATCCGGTCGCCATCCAGGAGAGGCTTATAAAATTCCCAGTCGTCGCCGGAATGCCAGCCATGAACACCGGCCAGGCCATGCATGACGCCCATCTGAAAAACGCTGTACAACCAGGAAGGCGGAGCAACCAGTTTGCCGTAGCGGGTCTTCTTGGCATATTCGGGGTCCCGGTAGAGGGGATTGATGTCGCCGGTGCCGTTGACGAACTTCCGGATGGTTTCTTCCGATATGTTACGGTTGCCGCTGTCGGGATGGATGCGCAGCTTCATCCCGATCCGGCTGCGCAGCTGGTCGAGAGCCTCTTCGGTGATCTTTCCTTCAGCGAGTTTTGTCTTTTTTTCTGCCATGATGTTTCCTCCCGTTATATTCCTTATAAATATGATCGTTCTAAGATGTTGCTAATGTTTGTGTGGAACGTCAAAGTTGTAACGGCGTGCAGGAGCTCAAAGCCGCGAATCGAATGTATGGGGACAGTTTTGAAAACTGTCCCCGCCCCCTGCGCGCGCAGCGTAACGACCGACGGGACGAATGTCTGAGCGCCGTCAGGCACGAGTTGTCGTCCCGGCAGTGCAGCGAGCAGCTGCAGAGTCGAGAAAAGATTCTTGAGCGGCGCAGGGCTCCAAACGCTGCATCTCTTTTTTTTTCTTCTATTCATCATATCAACTATTGAATAATTCCCTTTTCTTTTAGCATTTTTATTTCATCTTCACTGTATCCCAGGCTTCGGAGGACTTCTTCCGTATGCTGGCCGGCAAAAGGCGCGAAACTGCGAACCTGCCCCGGCGTATCGGACAGCTTAATGGGAAAACCGATATGTTTGACTTTGCCCTGTGTCGGATGGTCCAGATCCAGCACCAGCTGCCTTGCCTGAATATGGGGATCGTTCAAAACCTCTCCGGCTTCCAAGACGGGCGCTATGGCCGTATCGGCCCTGGTTAAAATATCGACCCATTCATCTCTCGTTTTCGTCAGAAGAATTCTCTTGATCTCGGATGTCATTACCTCCCCTTTTTCGCCCTTGGCGTTTTTGAAGGGAATAAAATCCTCCCGGCCAACGGCCTTGCAGAAACGCTCCCAGAAGTAAGGTTCAATATTGCCAACAGTAATAAATTGGCCGTTCTTAACTTCCAGAGGTCCCAAAACCACCTCCTCATACTCTGTTCCCGGCCAGAGATCGGGATTAATCCAGCCCCTCAGGCTTCTGCTGACAAAGGAAAAGACGCTGTCCGTCATGGATGTATCGATATACTGGCCCCGGCCCGTATGGCCGCGGGCAATGACGGCCAGCAGAATACCGATCGCCGCATGTAAGGCCGTGCCGATATCACCGAGGGGCACACCGAAGCGAATGGGCTTTTTATCGCGGTCAAGGTTCAGCATCTGGGCGCCGGCAATGGAACAGTAATTGGGATCGTGGCCGGCCAGATTTTTGTAAGGGCTGTCCTGACCAAAGCCGGAAATGGAGCAATAGATCAGGCGCGGATGGATCACTTTGAGGGCATCATAATCGATGCCCAAACGTTTAACGACGCCGGGACGCATGTTTTCGATCATGACATCGGCCTGGCCGGCGAGGTGGTGAAAGATGTCCAGTGCCTCTTTTGATTTCATATCGAGGATCACACTCTTTTTGTTGCGGTTGAAAAAGTCATAGGCTGATTTCTTTTCCGCACCTTCTCCCGGCGCAGCAGACACCCCGGCACCGCCGCGACGATGCCTGGCCGTAATGGGCTCCTCAATCTTGATCACATCAGCACCCATATCTCCCAGCATTTGTGTACAATAAGCCGCCGGAAGGTAATAGCCGATATCGATGATTTTGATGCCGTTTAAAGCGAGTGGAGTCATGACTTTACCTATCCCTTATTCTTTCTCTCCGGTTCCTGAAATTTTTGGATCACCTCCGCATCTTCCAGCCTGGCAATCTCTTCCTGCGACAAGCCCAGCACTTCGCCGAAAACATAGTGGTTATGCTGTCCCCAGAGCGGTGCGGACCGATAGACGCCGCCGTTCGTTTCACTCATTTTCCAGGACAGATTGGCGATAAACTCATCGCCGGAGACGGGATGCTCCAAGGGAATGAAGACCTCCCGATCCTGAAAATGCGGGTCGAGAAAACAATCGCCGATGTCCATACAGGGAAAAGCCGCCACGCCCTTTTCCTGAAGCATCTCGGTGATCTCTTCGGCTGAGCGGCTGATGGTCCAGTCCGAAATGACAACGTCCAATTCATCCTGGTTGGCCATTCGTCCGTCCATGGCGGCGAATTTCTCATTCTTAAGGCGAGGTTCATCCGCCATCACCTCGACCAGATTTTTCCATTCCTCATCGGTCCTCACGGCAATGGACACCCATTTATCGTCGCCGTCGCAAAGGTAGTTGTTGTAGGGCGCCATCCGGCCGTGGCGGTTTCCCTCCAGACCGGGCACTTTACCTGTTACCTGATAATCCAGAACGGCTTCGCCGATGCAGGCGACGAGGGCTTCAATCTGCGCCACTTCAATATTTTGTCCTTCCCCCGTGCGATTCCGATGAATCAGGGCCGCCAGGGCGGCAAAGGCGGAATTGGTTCCCGCATTGTAATCCGAATAGGGCTGCTGCAGGCCTAAAGCCCGCTCCCCTTTGTATCCGACCATGCTCTCCAGCCCGGACAGAGCGGCAAGCCCCGGCGCATAGGACGGCGTCTCGGCTTGAGGCCCCCAGTTGCCTAAACCGGGCATGGAAACCATGATGATATCCGGTTTCACTTTGCGCAGGGATTCATAATCGAGACCGAACTTTTTCATGACACCGGGAAAGAAATTCTCCAGGACGATATCAGTCTTGGCGGCAAGCTTTCTCAAAAGTTCACATCCCTCCGGTTTGGTCATGTCGATGGTAATACCCAGCTTATTGCGGTTGAGGCTGTGAAAGGCCGGGTCCGTCTCCGGCGACCGCTCGATATTGTCCGGCGTAAACCGTGTCGTATCGGGCCGCTTGCGGGATTCGACCTTAATGACCTCCGCGCCCATGTCCGCCAGTATTTTCGTGGCCGAAGGGCCGGCGGCGACCCATCCAAAGTCGAGGACCCGGATACCGCTTAAAGGATATTTGCTTTTATCCATCTGCTGAAATCTCCCTCCCTAAATCACGCCGCATTCGGCAAGTTCATTGACATATTCTTTGGTGTAGCCGAGGCGTTTGCAAAAAATTTCTTCATTGTGCTCCCCCAATGTCGGCGCCGGCCGGTAAACAGCGGAGGGCGTCTGGGAAAACCGGAGCGCCGACTGGGGATATTTCAGCCTGCCGAACTGGGGATCATCGACATCCACAAAATATTTTCTATCGTTGAGATGGGGATCCTCCAGCACTTCTCGAATATCTCTGACCGGGGCCAAAGCAACATGATTGATCCGGCCCAGTTCGAAGATCTCATTTTTTGTTTTGGTCATCAGCCATTTTTCCATGAGGACTTCCAACTCATCGCCATATTTGACGTTAAGCTCCCGGAAACTGGTCCTTGTGAATCTCTCATCATTCGCGTACCAGTCCGGCATTTTCCCTTCACCCAGAATATTGAGATACGCCTTCCATTGTTCGCCGCGCATGGCCAGCAAGGATATATAGCCGTCTTTGCAGTGAAAAATCCCATTCGGGAAAAGGGCCTGGGTCTTGTGACCTGACCGGATGCGGCGTCTATTGTGAAAGACATAGGCAATCACGGCATGCCCCGTAAAGTGGGTGATCCAGACTTCCGCCTCGCTGATATCGATATGCTGCCCCCGGCCCGTGAATTCCCGGGCCAGAATGCCACCCAGCAGGGCCGTCGCCGCCATGGCGGCACTCTGAAAATGAACTTGAGAAAGAGGTAGCGGCAGCGGCGTTCGTCCGGGTTCTCCGATGCACACGCTGGAAGCGCCGGCGGCACTCACTGTGATGGCATAGGCGTTATATTCGCAATAAGGCCCTGTCTGCCCGAAAGGCGTAATCGAAGCAACCAGGAGCCGTGGATTGATTTTTGAGAGTGTCTCATAATCCAGTCCCAGCTCTTTCGCTCTGGAAGGCCGGTTTCCTTCCACCAGGATATCCGCCTTGCGGACCAGATCAGCCAGGACCTTCTGTCCCTTCTCGGTCTCCAGGTTTAAACGGACACCTAATTTGTTGCAGTTGATATAAGCAAACAGGCAGCCGGTTTTCTCATCACCCGGCAAAATCCTTTCCGTCCGGTCCATTTCCGCCGTCAGCGGATCTTCGACTTTGATGACCTCCGCCCCCTGATCGGCCAGCATCTTGGCACCATAGGCCGTGGAGATGTTGTTTCCGATTTCGATGACCGTGAGGTGATCAAGGGGTTGAGGATGTCTTTTTGTTCCCGTCATAAATCCATGGCTCCTTCTAACCGATAAATACCCCTTCCGGATCGAGCGATCTCAACAAGGCCAATTCTTCAACCGTCGGTTCGGCCGCCGCCTGAACCCGCTCTGAGACCTTCAATTCCCACCCGCAACGATCGGCGATCTTTTGCAAAACGTCGTCTTTCGCAGTTCCGTCCGCAGAAAAATAATGCGTCAACTCGAACGCAGCACCTTTCTTTTCAAAAATGCCGAGATCGGAGATCAATGTTTTCACGTGGTTTCCGGCACAGGTGATGTAAGATACCTTCTCCAGAAAACGCTCCTTTTTCTGCTTGGTGATGACAACGACCTCTTTCGCGCCGTTGGCGATGTCATTACCGCCGCCGGCCCCGCCGATATAAGTCTTTTCACTCACCTTGGAGGAATTGAGGTTTCCGTTCTTGTCGATTTGCGCCGCCCCCAGAATGCCGAGACACGCTTTTTTCACGCCGCCGATGCAGACGCCGTGGATATCAATGGGATCTACCAGCATCCTCGATGTGGCAATATTGCTGGACGACGTCATGAGAGGATCGGCGGGGCGCGGATCGAAACCGATACCAGCACCAACCATATACGCCTCACAACCTTCCGATTTCAGGGCATAGTAGGCCAGCCACGCGGCCAGTCCACCGATGCCGATACCCGCGAACATGGCTTTGAAGCCGCCCTTTATAAAGATGTCCTTAATTTTATGAGAGGCGGCGACAATGGCAAACTCGATGCCGTTATATGGCTTGGGTTCACTGGCTTCATCCGCCGTTTGAATAAAGCGGTACTGCCAGCTGTCTTTAGCGGTTTTGCCCTTCAGCCGGTAAATCCGCTCGACGCCTAATTTCTTCAGACGCTCCTCATGGTTTTTACAGCCCAGTATCCACTCTCCGACCCATTGATCGAGGGTCTCCGGTTTTTTGCCCGCCTCCCGGAAGTCTTCTAAAAACGGCACATCCACATCATAGGATTCAAATTCCGGAAGTCCCCGGCTGTTCATGGCACGCGGGTGAGCGCCCAAAGGCGCGAGACAGACCGCATCCACCATATAGGCGGGTATTTTGACCATGTTGGCGTGCTCCCGGATGAAATCCGTGGAGACGATCTTTTCCACCGTCACAATAACACCGGACGTGGCGGCTTTCGCCCCCCACTCCCGGTCGTCACCGTAAGGGGCGATAATGGTATTGCCTGCCGCATCGGCCGCCCAGCCGTGATAGAGCGCCACGTCAGGGTTCATACGCTTTACGACACCGATTGGCTCCCCGGAAAAAGGATCTTCAATCTGAGTAAAGGCGCCGCTGTTTTCTTCGGCCATGGCACTGCCGGTAATGGACAGAGTCGGCATAAAAGGCAGGTTCAAGGCACCCGCCATCAGGGCCTGGGTAAAGGACAGAACCGACCAGTTTTCGAATTCGACCGCTTTTTGCCGGTAAGCCCGCTGGATAATCGGATTCGGGCTGGGGCTGGGATAGAGGTCTGCGCAGGTCGTGAAAATCAGTTTTTTGATCAGGCCCCGGTGCATCAGGCACATGGCCTGAGCGCCTCCGGGTAGATTCATCATCAGGGTAAAATCGGGGTTGCGGTCCCAGAACTGACGGATGATTTCCGCTGCCGCGGCTTCCGCCGACCGGCTGATATAGAGGGTCATCCCGTCTTTGATGTGCTTTTCGATAGCTGTTTTTAAATCAACAACCTTGTCGATCTTTTCGTAAGGTTCCAGTTTGTAAACATCCGCAAGCATTTTTTGATCTCCGAATGTTAAATGATGGGGAACAAATTTCTGTTCTAAACCTTTTTAACCTTGCGCCTTGGGGTTAGTATCCCAGCTTCTTAAATGGCGCGTTCATATCTTCGAAGGCAGCCTTTAAGCCTTTCTGGTCCCGCCGCTCAAAGAAATTAAACTCTCGCGGTCGGGAACCGGGTCGCTGCAGGACGCTGAAAACCCGCATGTCACCGGCAAACCGGAAACCCGCGGAGAGACCCCTGGCCTCCAGGGCCGCCTGGAATGCCTCCCGGTTATTCCGCAGGGCATCGGCGGGGTTCGCCAGCAGGACCTGGACGAGCTTGTCAACTTCCTCATCAATTTTATCCACCGGCACTGTTTGTGTGACCAGGCCGATCCGCTCCGCTTCCGCCGCGTCGATGATTTTCCCGGTCAGCATCAGTTCTTTCGCTCTTTTGATTCCCAGGACGTAATACCAGAGCGGCAGATCCGTGCACATGCCCATTCTCACGGAAGGATCACCGAACCGGGCATCTTCCGTCGCCACGGCAAAATCACAGGCCAGGACGATGGAACAACCCGCTTCCAGGCAATAGCCGTGAATTTTGGCGATCGTCGGTTTGGAAAATCGGGCCAGATTCTCAATCCGGTCCTGGCGCCGTCTTTCTCTGGTATACAGATCATACATCATTGGTTTGTTTCGCCAGTCAAAGGCCGGATCCGAATTTTCGTCGCCGCTCACATCATAGCCGGCGCAAAACGCCCTACCTTCTCCCTGAATGGTCAGAACGGCAACCGCTCTGTCCTCTTCCGCCGCCTTCAAAGCCGCATCAAAATCAGCCAGCAGCGGCTCGTTCAGCGCGTTTAGCTTATGAGGGCGATTCAGTGAAATGACGGCAACCCTATCCTTTTTCGTATAGATAACGTTTTCGAAACCCATATGTTTCTCCTCCAATAAATCCAATTCAGTTGACGAGAAAAAATCAATCTACCTTATTAAACCCTCTCCCCGGGTCAGCGGCAAAAATTGAAACACTGATATTTTCTTTTTCTCGAAAGGAAGATTCATGTTAATCAATAATTCGAACAAAGGTTTGGTAAAAAGCTCCGCAGGCAAGGCGCACGAGATATGAGGAATGAGACGTACAGTTGCGTACATCGCAATGACGAATATCGCAGGGCAACGCCACATCCGGACTTTTTACAAAGCCGTTTCCGCTATCGTTTTCGTTGACGCGCATGAATAGCCGCCGACGCGCCTTCCTTCGCCCTCATTTTGAAGATGTTGAACTCATCGGAGCGCACCCGCTGATGCGTCCCCATGGCATGGGCAATATGCGTCGTTCTCCAGGCCGCCTCCAGACCATCGAAATCCATCATGGCGTTCAGGCATTTTTTATTCAGGTTAACGCTGTCCTCCGGCATTTGGGCAATAACCTTTGCCAATGTTTCCACTTCTTCCTCGAGCTTTTCCAGCGGAACGGCCCGGTTGACCACACCCCATTTCTCCGCGACCTTGCCATCCATCTTGACACCGAGATGGCGCGGACCGAAGCCAGTCGCAAAAGTGTCGGCAGGCAGGTAACTGGCAATGGTGACGATCGTATCGCCTTTGGGCTTGAATTGGGCATTTTCCGCCGCGATGGTAATGTCGCAGCAAAGCTGGAAATTATTGCCGCCGTATATACAGTAGCCGTGAACCTGCGCGATGGTCGGTTTCGGAAAATTAAACACGTATTGATAGAATTCCCTTTTGAGCCACTCATCTCTCTCAATGAGCATTTTTGCCGGGGGCCTCTTTCCTATATATTCCGGACCGAGTTCGATATCCATGCCGATGGCGGGGATGTCATGTCCCGAACTGAAAGAACGGCCGGCGCCTTTGATGATGACGACTTTTACTTCCCTGTCTTCACCGGCGATCTCCAAGGCTTTGATGATTTCTCTCATCATGGGCTTTCCCAGGGGATTATGTTTTTCCGGACGATTCATAATGATCCGGGCGATGGGAGCCTCTTTTTCGTAAAGGATGTATTCGTAACTCATGGTTTCTTTCCTTTCTCCGATACAAAAACAGGGTCAAGGGTCTGCGGTATTCGAGCTTTGAGCCTTGTTCCTTGTCCTAATATCCACACATCCTGTAAGGCGCATTCATCTCGGCGAGGGCTACTTTCAACCCTTTCCGGTCACGGACATCCAGGAAATTAAACTCGCCCGAACGCGAAGCGGGGCGCTGTAATATACCAAACGCCCTTCGATCTGCGGCGGATCGCCAGCCTTCCGCCAGACCCCTGGCGTCGATGCCCGTCTGAAAGCCTTCCAGATTGTTGGTCAACCCATCAAAAGGTGTCAGGGATGCGGTCAAGGCCATCTCTCTTACTTTTTGCTCCAACTGGTCCGCGGGAACCGCCTTCGTGACGATGCCAATGCGTTCCGCTTCCCTGCCGTCAATAATTCTGCCGGTAAAAAGCAGCTCTTTGGCTTTCCGGTGGGTAACCAAATGATACCAGAACGGCGTATCCGTCGTCAGCCCAAAGCGCACTGAAGGATCCCCGAATTGGGCATTCTCGTCGGCAAAGGAAATATCACAGGCCATGACGAAGGAGCATCCCATTTCCAGACAGTAGCCGTGGACCTGGGCGATTTTCGTTTTGGGAAACCGGGCCAGGTTGAAGATGCTTTTTTGCCGGCGGCGCTGTTTTTTTATCAATTCAGTCACATCGGTTTCCGATCGCATATCAAAATCCGTATCGGCGGTACCCGTTCCGCTGATATCATAGCCGGCGCAAAACGCCCTGCCGTTGCCTTTCAGAACCAAGGCAGCCACATCGTCATCCTGTTCGGCTTCTATCAAAGCCGCATTAAACTCGTTCAACAGCTCGTCGTTCAAGGCATTGAGCTTATCAGACCGGTTAAACGAGATCGTGGCGACCTTGTCTTTGCTCTCATATATTAGACAGCTCATCTCTCCTCCCTCTCAGTCAATATTTTACGTTCGTTTCAATGAAAAAGGTCCAGCCTATTCCTCCATGTCATCCATATAACCGATCTCCGAAGAAATTGTTCTCCCCGTTTTCATTAACATTTCAACCATTTTATGAAAGTGTTCGTCTTCCGGAGAGGTTTTCGGCGGCATACCGATATTAATACCGGCAATGGGTTTACCCTTCTGGTTGAATATGGGCACGGATACCGCCATGGCACCGCCGCTGTAACTGACTCTGTTGATGGCATAGCCCATTTGTTTTATTTTTTTTAACTCTGCCTCCATCTTGTCGCGCTTGAGCGATCCTTTGGCATTTCCATTGGTCGATATGGTGCGTTTCAATATTTCTGCCTGATCATCAACCGGCAGATAAGCCAGTATCGCCCGCCCCATGGAATTCATATACATAGGCCTTTTTAGACCTGTCCTGATGTTGAACCCGATCAAGTCCTGGGTCGTCAGCCGTTCGATATAGATGACTTCGTCACCGTCACGGATCACAAAACTCACCGTTTGGCCCGTTTCCTTATAAAGCTGTTTCAAGTGCGGAAGAGCTATCTTACGGATTTCCATGCCGGCCAAGATACCAAATCCAACGGACAGCCATTTGGGAGTGAGACGATATTTCTTGGTTTTCTTATCTTTTGCCAGATAACCGATTTGCATGAGTGAATTCGTGATTCTTTGCGCCGCGCCGATGGAAAGATCGAGCCTTTTGGTAATTTCCGTCAGACTGTATTCGGCATTGGGCACACTGAGAATATCAATGAGTCGGAAGGTTTTGAAAACCGAATTGATCGAAGAGGACTTTTTCATATATTTTATCGCTATGCGTTAATTAATTACGTATAGCGTTATAATATATGATCATAAAAATTGTCAACAAGAAATTATTCCCTTCCTGAAATCCTTCCTCTTTTGGAACAAATGTTTTATCAAAAGACTTTTGATGGTCCTGTAAAAAGTCATATTCCCCTCCCTTGGTGGGAGAGGATGAAGGGGAGGCGGATTTATCATTATTTGTAATAACATTATTTCTCACCCTCACCCCAACCCTCTCCCCTCAAGGGAGAGGATGATTTTCGACTTCTTACGAGACGGTCCCTTGTGACTAAAATAAAAATCCATATGGGTGTTGATGTTTAAGCAGGAGGTGAAGGAACGGATAAGACATCAATCCGGGAATGAAAAAAACAATTAAAGCGGTTTTGGGCAATGCCGAAAAAACTTTTTAATCAATCGGTTCGGTTCCGATGACACCATTTTGTTCACAGCGGGTAATCTCTTCCGGTGAAAGGCCAAGAATCTTGCTCAAGACATATTCATTATGCTGGCCCAGCAGGGGAGGAGGATTGCCCGGTGAGACCGGTGTTCCGGAAAACTTGATCGGCAGGCCGCAATAATGTCGCAGCCCCGCCTCCGGGTGATCCATCTGCAGGAAAAAATCTCTTTCGCACAGGTGTTCGTCGGCCAACAGCTCAGCGGCATCGAAAACCGCCCCGGCGGGAATACCGGCATTCTGAAGAATGCTCATGGCGTCGCGGTGATCATATTGAATTGTCCATGATTCGATCATTTTATCCAGTTCATCATGATGTGCCTGCCGCTTTTCGGGATCGCCGTATTTTGCGTCCTTCATTTGCGCGGGCATGTCCGGAATGCCGATCAGTGCCTTCCACTGGCTTTCCGTCGATACGGCAATCGCCAGCCATTGGTCTTCCCCCCGGCATTGGTAACATCCGTGAGGAGCATACACAGGATGGCGGTTTCCCCGGCGCCGCGGAACATGACCATTCAGAGCGAATCCCAGGGCAACGTCACCGATCACGGACACGGCGGATTCCGCCTGCGAAAGATCGATATGCTGTCCCTTTCCCATGCGCATTTTATGAAAGAGGGCCGTCAGGATGGCGCCAACGGCATGCAAAGCGGCTGTCGCATCGGGATAGGCATTACCGGACATATGGGCCCCTTTATTCGGATAACCCATCAAACTCGCCAGGCCGGAGAAGAAATCCAGATTAACGCCGTAGGAAATATAATCCTTTTGCGGACCCGTCAGACCGAAACCCGGCATGGAACAAACGATAATGGCCGGGTTGATTTTCTTGAGAACGTCATAATCCAAACCGAAATTCGTCATGACCCGGGGACTGAAATTTTCCAGAACCACATCGCTTTTCGCCACCAGGCGCTTGAAAAGATCGATGCCTTCCGGTACATCAAGCTCCAGGGTGAGTCCGAGTTTGTTGCGGCTGAAGTCGTTATTCTGAGACATCCTGTTCCAGGGTCTTGCGCCCGGATCATCCTCCGGAAAAGTCCCCAAAACCGCCACCTGTTCGGGAGGTATTTTTTCTCCCGAAACAGTCACGCGGCCGAGAATATGGATGACCTCCGCCCCCAGATCGGCCAGGATGCGTCCCGCCAGTGGTCCCGACCAGACCCGTGTGAGATCGAGCACCCGGATGCCCTCCAATAAACGATACATGTCGACAGGGTTCCTTTCTCTGCGTTCCGGCAACCGCTCAGGTGCCGCCGTGCAAATCATTTCGTCAGAATTGGGCACGCCGCCCGCTAAATCACGCCGTCCTTTTTTAATTGACCCATTTCCGCTTCCGTCAGGCCCAGGCGGCTGATAAAAATTTCTTCATTATGCTCGCCCAAAAGGGGTGCCCGGCTGTAGACAGCCGGTGTTTCCGACATTCTGAAGGGCGCGCCGGCATAGGGCAATCTTCCCGCCACCGGATGATCGAGTTCGATCCAGTACTCCCGGGCGCGAAGCTGTTCGTCTTCATAAAGATCGGGGATCTCATTGACCGGTGCCACAGGAATACGCCACTCCTGACAGATCTCGACAATTTCTTTTTTGGTTTTGTCAAGAAACCACGGTTTGACCAAGCCATCGAATTCATCAGCGTGAATAAGTCTCTGAATGCCGCTTTCGAACCGGGGATCATTCAGGGCATCGGTCTCCCCAACGAGCGTCAGCAGCATTTCCGCTTGATCCTCCGTACCGGCGCAGACCAAGACGTGGCCGTCCCGGCAGGGATAAACGGTCACCGGATGGCTCCAGATATGTCGATTGCCGCCCCGCTTTTGAATTTTTCCGGAATAGGCATACCGGTTGACCGTAAACTGGTGCAGCGAAGCCATACATTCCATGATGGAAACATCGATATACCAGCCCCGGCCGGTCAATTGTCGTGAAATCAGGGCCGCCAGAATCCCCGCATAGGCGTGAAGTCCGCCCTGATAGGCGGGCTGTTCCCCGCCGCCCGCCAGCGGTTCCCGCCCGGGATCACCGTTGACATACATATACCCGCTGAGGGCATTTTCCACCAGACGGCCGCCCTGATAATTCCTGTAAGGACCGTCCTGGCCGAAATCCGTGAGGGAAACCATAATCAATCCCGGATTAATTTTCGCCAGCTTTTCATAACCGATACCCAGATCGGCCATGTATCCGGGCGGGAAATTTTCGACGAGCACATCGGCCTCTTTGATCAGCATTTTCAGCAGATTTGTTTCGGCGACTGCCTGCAGGTCGAGGGTAATGCTTTTTTTCCCCGTATTAAGATAGAGAAACAGGGCGCTCCCTTCCGGATCGGGTCGGTCATCCCGGAAAGGCCCTTCATACCGGGCCGGATCGCCCCGTTTCGGTTCTTCCACTTTGATGACTTCCGCGCCGAAAGCCGCCAGCAGTTTGGTGCAATAGGGGCCGGCGATAGACCGGCTAAAATCCAGCACCATAATATTTTGAAGAGCCTTTTTGCTCATGTAGACCTGGCCCAAAAAGAATTCCTTAGCAAACAATCCATCAACACATACCTATATCATGATTTTTATGTCAAGTGCTTCCTGTGTCGGGTTTAACCGACTCCGGCAACCGTCCGGATAGAGGATAAACGCCGGCAAAACGGCGTCCGTGGTTTGTCTATTGACTTGATTGATCAATCACGTTAGGATTTCGTCCGTCCAATCCGGAGACTTGTTGAGTAAATCACTTATCAGATCGGGGATTTATTATGAAAGAACCGGCTGTTGTTTTCGAAAAAAGAGGCCTCGTAGGGATCATTACCCTCAACCGACCCGACCGAAAAAATACCATCACGGCGCCGATGGCATCCGAAATGAGGACGATACTTGACGCCATCGGCTGGGACAGCGATATTGCCGTTTTTCTTCTCACCGGTCAAGGCGCGGATTTTTCAACGGGCACCGATGCCGATTCCTTTCAGAGCTTTAAACGGCGGGAAGATCGCATCAACCATCATGCCATGGCATCCCGGATCGCCTCACTGACACAACCGATCATTGCCGCTCTCGACGGCGCCGCCTTCGGCCAGGGCCTGGAACTGGCACTGGCCTGCGACATTCGCATCGCCTCCGACCGCTCGCGCTTTGCCATGACCCAAATCAACACCGGCGAAATGCCTTTTGACGGAGGCACACAGCGCCTGCCGCGCCTGATCGGCAGAATGAAAGCTCTGGAGATGATCCTCTATGCTGATATCATTGACGTGCAGGCAGCCAAGGAGATGGGCCTGGTCAACCGGGTGGTACCTCATGACAGCCTGTTGTCAGAAGCGCTAAAACTGGCGGGAGATCTGACCGCCAAAAGTCCTCTCGCCCTGAAGTACGCCAAGGAAGCCGTCCTGAAAGGCATGGACATGACTCTTGCCCAGGGAATGAGGCTGGAAGCGGATCTCTACTTTCTCCTCCACACAACGGACGACCGCCGGGAGGGTATTGAGGCATTCCGAGAAAAAAGATCTCCAAAATTTACCGGGAAGTAAACATGTTTGAAACCCTCATCTATGAAAAAACGGATGCTGTCGCCGTCATCACCTTGAACCGGCCGGAGGTTATGAATATCCATAATACGGCCATGCGGGACGATCTGTATGAAGCCCTCAGCGCCATTCGGGCGGATGACGAGATTCGGGTGGTGCTCTTCAAGGGCGCGGGAGACAAGGCGTTTTGCGCCGGCGCCGATCTAACGGAATTTCTAACGGCACCGCCTCCGACGGCGGCCCGTGCCGTGCGTTTCGATACGGATCTGTGGGATCTCTTCGCGTCTATGCCACAAACGCTCATTTGCGCCGTCCATGGCTACTGCCTCGGTTCCGGCATTGAAATCACCCTTTGCTGCGATCTGGTTATGGCATCGGAAGATGCTCGGTTCGGGCTGCCTGAAGTCGGCCTGGGGATCATCCCGGCGGCGGGCGGTACCCAGACCGTTCCCCGTGCTGTCGGCCGCGCTTTGGCTTTGGAAATGATGCTGACAAACCGCTGGCTGGAAGCGCCGGAAGCCCTCCGGGCCGGGCTGGTCAACCGGGTCGTCCCCCGCGACCGGCTGTGGACGGAAGCCGATGCCTCCGCCCGCCTCATCGCGGCCCGTCATCCGCAAACGGTTCAATTCGTTAAAGAAGCCGTCCTCAGGGGGCTGGACCTTACACTCGACCAGGGTTTGGCGCTGGAGAAAGGATTGGCCCTCAGATTATCAATCGATAACCGGCAGCAAAAATAAGATGGAATTAGCCCGGCTTCGCTTGCTCCCCGCCCGTTCCAGGGCATCAAATTCGATCTCCCACGTAAAAATCTCATCGCCGGAAATCCGTTACATACATATAGCATCTTAATTTTATTGACTTTTAAGAAATGTCCGCCTATAGTTTGCAGATAAAAAAGGCGCGTCGTTGTTTTCAATTACAGTATCTTTTAACATGACGTGAAAGGATAAGGTGATTTTATGACAGAAGCCGCCGCCAAAGCCTTTGCCAACCTTAGAGACCCTTCCCACTTTGAATGGTATTTGATCCCTCTACTCCTCATTATCATTTACATCTATCATAATGAAGCCCGGCAAAAGAATTGGAATGCCGTTTTCGCCGGACTCGCTCTGTGGGGATGCGACTGGTTCAATGAAATCTGGAACGGCCTCGTTTTCCATTTCACCCAGTACGCGCCTGTCTGGGGAACACCGGGAAAAACAGCCTACCTGCTCCTGATCGGCCTCAATATTGAAATCACCATGATGTTTCTCATCATGGGCGTCGCCTGTTCGATCATCCTTCCCCAAGACAAAACGGTGAAGATCGCCGGCCTGCCGAACCGGTGGTTTTTCATCATCCTGTTTACGACATTGGCCGTCATTGTGGAGATCATCCTGAATTACTTCGGGGCCCTCACGTGGGACTACTCATGGTGGAATGTCAAAGCCCCCTGGACGATCTGGATCGGCGGCTATTTTTGGTTTTTCGTCGTTTCGTACTGGGTCTATGACATGAAGACCATTCGGGCCAAGGCAATGACCGTCGGCACCATCCTCGGGGTCGACGTTGTGCTGCTCATTGTGTTCATGGGCATTTTAAAGTGGATTTAGTCACCAGACAAAAAATTGAACGTCAGCTTAAAGGAGGTTAACGATGGGTATTCTATCCTGGATCGTCATGGGTTTAATCGTCGGCTTGCTTGCAAAATTCATCATGCCGGGCAAAGACCCGGGAGGCATTGTCATTACCGTTCTGCTGGGCATAGCGGGTGCTTTCGTCGGCGGATTTATCGGCTCCTTTTTGGGACTCGGAGGGGTTACCGGATTTAATATCGGAAGCTTCCTGCTGGCGGTCGGCGGGGCGGTTCTGCTGCTGATCCTGTATCGCTGGATCAAAAAATAGCCTATGAATTGCGATATAGCCTGAGTGCACCGCATAGCCGGGTACGTTTCCGGGGGTGGATTTGAGCCGTCCCCTTGGTTTACGACCTAACTCATTCAAAAGAAAGGCGGTAAGATGATGGTTAAAAAACTGCTTGCGGCAATCGGTGTCATCATCGCGATAATCGTTTTGGTTGTTATCGTGGTGGGTATCATCATTTATATCAAGGTCGACAAGACCTTTATCGAAAACCAGTTATCGAAGGCTTTAAACAGGCAGGTATCGATTGAAGCGGTCGATGTGGGGATTTTTTCGGTCATTTCGGGCTTTGAGGTGAAGAATCTCGCGATTTCCAATTTCAAAACACCCGGAGAGCTTAAAGCGCTTCAGGGCAAGCCGGTGGAAAAGACCGATCTTTTTTCGGGCATGGAAACGCTCCGCTTTAAATTAAAATTTTTGCCCCTGTTGTGCGGAAAAATCGACCTGCGCGAACTGGTCTTGTACAAACCGGTCGTCAATCTGTCGAAAAACCGGCAGGGTGTGCTGAACATCGACGACCTGATCAAATCGAAGAAGACGCCGGCGGACGAGACCCCAAAAGAGCCGCCGGCCGGGGGACCTGCGAAACCCCTCACGGCGGACGATATCCCCTTGTCCGTGGTGGCCGGGGAAATCGGCATGAAGAACGGCACGATTAATTACCGTGACGACCAATACGATCAAACCTTTCAGATTTATAATCTGACCGCCCTGCTTCACGATATCCAAATCGATCCGGAAAGCCTGGACCAAAAAAACGAAATTAAAACGAAGCTGGACATGGGCATTAAAACCGTCGGCGCCATGAAAACCGGCAGTGTTCAAAACTTCAATGTGACCATTGACGCCGCGGGAAAAGTGATACCTTTCGACAAAAAAACGAGACAACTCAACCCCGAGGTGATATTGCATGTCGGAATGCCCGCTGGTGAAGTGACGGGCCTGCAAATTTTTAACGCCGTTGCCGCCGTACCCATCCTGGGAGATTACCTCGGTCAACATCTTTCATTTCTCCAAGGCAAACAACAATGGAAAGGCTCCGACAAAAACGGTTGGGATCTTCGATACAAGGCCGGCCAGGCTGAAATAACCAACGGCAACCTGGATCTTGAGCAGACCAAACTGCATTTTAACGGAGGCATGAATCTGGATTCCCGGGCGCTGGCCATGAATTTAAATATGCTGATGAAAAAAGAGATCAATGATGCCGTCAGGACATCGCTGGCGCAAAAAATCGACGCGGCGATTAAAAGCCCGGATGTAAAAAAGTATGTTAATTCTCTGAGTGTTGCTCAGGAGGCAATGAAGCCCCTGCTCAATGATGAAGGATTCATTGATTTGAGCGCGGCCATCGGCGGCACCATCCAAAAGCCGGCGATAACGTTGACCAAACCCGCGTTGACGTCTCTCGGCGGCCTCGTCAAAGACACGATCGAAGATGCAGCGGTTGAGGCGGGCAAGGAAGCCGTCAAAGGCGCGGCCCGGAAGTATCTCAAGGAAGACCAGCAAAAAATGCTTGAGGATGTCGGCGGCCTGTTGAAGAAAAAATAACTTCCAAGTTGGTCGGCTGTTCAGGAAAAGGCTCCCGTTTGTTATGCCGTGTAATGCCTCTGCCGGTTAACTGCGACCTCTTGCATCTTTACGATGATAAAAGCAAATACTGTCCATGTGAAAGGCGGATAAAAATACACGTGGCGACCCTCCCCTGGCCTCTTGATCTGTCCGGTTTTTTCCTGCAGCGGAAAATGAGGGGAAAAGCAATTCCCCTGTTAGCGAGCTTCAAAGTCACATACCGATGCAATCTGGCCTGCAGCGGCTGTCCGTTTCATCTGCGCGCCGCAGAAAAAGGCGCCCATATGGATTGGCACACGGCCATGGAGGCCCTGAAAGTCCTGCGTCGCTTCGGAACCCGCATCGTTGTTTTTGAAGGCGGTGAACCGCTTATTTGGCGCGACGGTCCCCACCGATTCCACGATCTCGTGCGTTACGCACGCAAACACTTTCTTCGCGTGGCGGTGACGACAAACGGGACTTTGCCTCTTGACGTCCCCGCCGATGTTCTCTGGGTGAGCGTCGATGGAATGAAAGAAACTCAGGATGCGCTCCGAAGCCGGTCCTTTGACCGGATTCGCGCGAACATTATAGCTACAAAACACCCGAATGTTTTTGTTCATTGCACGCTTAATCACAAAAACTGGCGGGAGATTGAAGAACTGGCGGCGTGGGTGAAGTCCATGCCGACCTTGCAGGGAATGACGGTCCAGTTTTTTTATCCCTACCATCAGGGGGAAGATGACCTTACCTTATCCGTCGAAGAACGTCGCGCCGCTATTGATAAAGTGTTGAAACTCAAGAAGAACGGGTTCCCCATTCTAAACTCCGCCGGCCGGCTTCGGGCCATGGTGCACAACCGATGGCGCTGCCACGATGATATCCTGATCAACGTCGATCCGGACGGTAAGATAACAAAAGGCTGCTACGTGAAAAATCGGGGAGAAATTCACTGCCGTCATTGCGGTTTTACACCTGTCGCCGAAGCCTCAGGGGCCATCGATTTCATTCCGGGGTCCCTTTACGCGGGGTGGCGGTTGTTTCTCAGACGGTCATAGTGGAACATTGGGGACATGTAGACGCACCGGGCGTTTGAATATGACCCCACATCGGGCAATGCCGGCTCATAACTTTACGTGACCGCTAAATATCCATTTACGATTCCGCTCTTGCCTTCAGCCAATAGTTTTGTTAGTGTTTTCAAACAGTAATGAGGTTCATACGTAAAAGATCTTCAACCCGAAATATCATGAAAGTATCACATATACATAAAGTCACTTTACCGGATCGCTTAGACGTCCGGTAAATATGTCATTCAACAAACATATCGAGGAGAACACATGCTAATATTTGATCATTTGACGGCCGATTTTATGCCTTTTTTACCAACCATATTCACTGTCATGGGAGTAGGCATCCTTCTGTGGATTTTATATTGGCTTCTCATTGGAAGGCATCATGATGTCGGCAAGGAGCGTAAATTCCCACGACAAATTATTTTATTGGGGGTAATGCTTGCGGGGATCCTGGTAACGATTCTTGTTTTGCCCATAAGCGAAAGCTCCCGCAATCAGTTAATTGGACTCATCGGGCTTCTCATTTCAGGAATTGTTGCGTTCTCATCAACCAATATCATCTCCAACTTCATGGCCGGCATTTTGCTTCGAATAACAACCCCGTTTAGAACCGGTGATTTTGTTCGCGTCGGTGACCATTTTGGTCGTGTTTCCGAACGAGGGCTATTCGATACGGAGATTCAAACCGAAACAAGGGAACTTGTCGCTTTGCCCAATACATACCTGACCAACAATCCTGTGACGACAATCCGCAGCTCGGGAACCATCATTTCAGTTTCTCTGTCTTTAGGCTACGATGTCCATCATTGCCAGGTTGAATCGCTCCTTATAAAAGCAGCCGAGAAATGCGGGCTTGAAGAACCTTTCGTACACATTCTGGATATGGCCAACTATTCGGTCACTTATCGTGTATCCGGTTTGTTGATGGATGTTAAAAAGATCATATCGGTTCGCTCAAACCTCTTTCAATGCGTCCTGGATACATTACACGATGGGGGTATTGAAATCGCCTCACCCACCATTATGAACCAGCGGCAGATAGAAAAAGATCGGAAAATCATGCCAATGGCCATGCACACAACATCAACCAATGTAAATGTCAATGCAGAAGAAATTGCGTTTGACAAGGCTGAATTAGCAGAACAGATGGAAAATGAAAAAGAAAAATTGACACAGACCATTCAAGAACTCGAAGCCGAGCTAAAAAATGCATCTGAAAACGACAAAATACGGATCAAAGAAAAAATAAAAAAGTGCAGCGAACGTCTCAATCACCTCAATACGGATAAAGTAGAAACCATTTCGGCACAGAAATAATTAACATACCATAAAGTTCCATAAGAGACGGATGAGCCGCTCCGGCAAGCAACCCGTTCGGCCCTGAGGTCAACATGAACGACTCCGATAGCAAAGCATTCAAAAGGCGAGTGGGCGCTGAACGCGTGGTGTTGATGATGCCGTTCAACGTCGCGATGGTGGCAAGAATTCGGGGGAACGTTGAGGTCCGGAGGCTGGGAGGGGTTGTCGAACAGCTGAGGAAACGGCATGCACTGCTGGCGGTACGAGTTTTTTTTGATGAAAACAATGTTGCATGGTTCGTCTCCGAGGGGGTGCCTGCATTTCATCCGCATATCATCCGGCGGCATTCTGAAGACCAGTGGATCGAACATATCGAGGCGAAATTAAAGAACGCCTTTCCCCTTGAAGAGGGGCCATTGGTACGTTTCACCCTGATTCATTCCCCCGGGCTTTCGGAGCTCATCGTCTGCGCCCATCATGCCGTTTGTGATGGTCTGTCACTGGCCTATCTGATCCGGGATATCCTTCAACACCTGGGAGACCCTGACCGACCGGTGGAGATCCTGCCGGAACCGCCGCCGATAGACCCCGGCACCGTCCCCTCGCCCCCAACCACCAAACCTCTTGCCCAGAAGATCATCAATATCATCAATCGAAAGTGGCTCCGGAAAAATATCCGATTCGACCGCAACGATAGAGAGAAGCTCCATCGTATTTTCTGGGAAAAGCGCGGAAACGTTAAACTCCTGCCGTGGACGGTCTCCCAAGAGATGACGGATGCGCTGGCGGCCCGGTGCCGAAAAGAAGAAGTCACCGTGAATACGGCGCTCTGGGCGGCCTTCCTGGCAGCCCAACACGATGTGCAGGCGCCTTTGAAGACCTACCAATGGCGATCGGCGTTAGCGGTGAATACAAGAAACAGGCTCAACGTTCCCGTCGGCGAGGCCTTTGGTTTCTATGCTTCTTCACTGACGGTCCGGCTGAAATACTGGCCGCGCAAGGATTTTTGGGAAAACGCCAGACATTTGCACCGTCAAATCCATTCCGAACTCGACCGGACCGATCTGTTCAGAATGCTGAGAGCCGAGTTTCTCCCACCCGGTCTTCTTGACTCTTTGTACTTCAGCAAGTATGGTTTGATCGACAGCCGGATATCCAACAGGCTCCTGAAAAAAATGGGATGGCACAGGATTACTTACGGCTATGCCATCACCAATGTCGGCAGGATTGATATGCCGGATGTCTACGGACCATTGCGGCTGGAAGCCCTGCACGGCCCGTCCGTCTATTCCGATGTTGAAGAAAAGATCATCGGCGTCATTACGGTGAAAGGCAGCATCTCATTTATGATGACATTCAATGAAACGACGATCAGCACTCACGATGCGAGACAAATTCGGGATTTCGCGATGCAGCATCTTTTAAACGCCGTCGACGTGTCGTAAAGGCCGAACCGACAGCGGCAGGGCACCGCGGCACAAGGCGGGAAAATCTTTCCGAAAGAACGCCGTTCCTGCACAACCCTTCTTTTGATGTCAATGCTTTTCGGCTTGCAGGCGTTTAAAAGTTTGGCCGTTGAACTTCTTTCATGAATTATGGTAGGAAATATTGAGCGGATCGTTTTATTTGGCGCCGTCATCCATTGTGTCCGGATGGAGAATTTCTTCGGCGGCACCTTGAGCGTCATTGTCGGACATCGACCAACATGCAAACGACAAAAAAACAGAAAATCATAAGATCGTCTCTGGGTGTTGTGGCAGCGGTCCTGCTGTTTCTTTCCGCCGGCCTGAAGATTCCCGTATTGGACACCACCACAGATACTTATTTTCGTGAAGCGATTACCAAATCAGGCATAGCCTATGCGACATGCAGAGTGATTAATGCTTCCGTATCCATTATCAAGGAATCCACTCTGCAGTTGGAACCCGCAGGGGTTGGCGTATCCATAGCTGTCGGTCAGGCCCTGGACCCCATTGACGATATGACCGAACGTTTATCCGATGTACTCGTAACGGCGATTACGTCATTAGGCGTTCAAAAATTGGCCTATGAAATCAGTGTATCGCTTGCTCCGCCCATCCTGGCTATTTTTCTCTTGATCCTTTCCGTGTTGGTATGGTTCGATAATCAAAGGTTGATATCCTTTCAAAAAACCATGGTGCGATTTATGTTTCTTCTTATTATCGCCCGCTTTTTCCTGCCCATCGCGGCGGTTGCCGACCATTATCTTTATCGTTATTACTTCGCCGATCAAATCGAGGACGCCAATAAAGAACTGGCCGTCGGTTCTGCGGAGCTGGAAAAATTAAAGGATTTCTCCTTTCCGGAAATTGACGGTGTTTTAGGAACGATTGAAAACAGCGCATCATTCCTCAAACAAAAATCCATGGAATTCAAAAACGCCCTGGCATCGACCGTTACCAATGCGGGAAAAATCATCGAGAACCTCCTGAAACTGACATTTCTTTATGTCGGGGTGTTTTTGATTCAAGTGGTTATTCTGCCGCTGCTGGCATTCTGGTTCCTGGTAAAAATCGCAAATACCCTCTTTCAAACAGAGATTCCATCAACGCTGCGTCATTCTCCCATCAATAAACATAAGGAATGATTAAATGAAACGATTAAGGAGGTGCCAAAATGAAACTCAATGTCAACGCGTTTGCCGTAACATGTGGAATCCTTTGGGGCTTTGGCCTTTTCGTTTTGACGTGGTGGATCATCGCATTTGACGGGGCAACGGGTGATCCGACTTTCATTGGCCGAATCTACCGGGGTTTCACCATATCTCCAACCGGTAGTTTTATTGGTCTTTTATGGGCGTTTGTGGACGGTTTGATCGGGGGAGCCATTTTTGCCTGGCTCTATAATCTTATATTAAACCGTTTTTCGCGCACAGAAGCTTAAATCTGATTCAGCGCACCAGGTTATTCCCTCAGCACTGTAATTGCAGAAGTGCTTTCAGGCACTGACAGCCTTATATTATCTCGAACGCAACACCTTTTGATATTTTATAAGATTGATTCCACCAGAAAAAAGGAATCATCATTTTCATTTTTTTGTCCGTCATGGGGGATCCTAAATTCATGGGATGCAATATTTCTTTCAAGCCGTTTAACATTCCATTCAAGCCGCCGCACCCTCCAGAGGAAATAAAGGATGGACCGTGAAACAAACAGACCATCAAAAGCCACATATAATCATAATGTTATAAAATATCCCCCCCTAAAACATGAAACTGGCATACAATTTTCAATAGATAAAGATAAAAGCCCGAAAAAAGGGCAAAACCTGAAAGGGGGAGACAAACCATGAAAAAGACATTATCAACCATTGCAGTAACGGCGTTCATCGTGCTCAGCACGGCGGCCTTCAGCTTCGCAGAATATACGGCAACAGGTATCAGCAATTTTCCATTCTTCCAGTTGGGCTGCTTAATCGTCGGCGGCTTGCTGATCATCTCTCTGAAAAACAGATTCTCCAGAATTTATGCCAGTGAAGCGGTCGGTGCTTTCGCGCTCTACACGATCATGATTTCTCTGTTCACGACACCGGTCATTGATGCGGTCAGATCGCTGGTGAGCTGATCTGCGCACCCGTGTCCGAGCCAAAAAGATAGAGAAAAGCAAGCGCAAGAATCAAACGAATCTGAATCGAACAACCCCTCTTCAGTCCACGATTGAAGGGGGGTTTTATTTTCATAAAAGGCGGAAAATCAATGCCGGTCCCTCATCCTCACCATAATAGACACGGGTCAGTTTGACCTTGACAAACATATATGATTATGGTTTATTGCGACGCTTAATATATTGACTGGGGTTTGATATGAAAAAGAATTTAACAGCCGTAAGCAACATCAAAAGAAAGAGAACCCATGGTTTTCTTGTCCGAATGTCTACGAAAGGGGGCAGACTGGTCCTCAGCAGGAGGCGGGCAAAGGGAAGGAAGCGCCTGTCCGTGTAAGGCACCGAAGGAATCTTTGAAACAGGTCAAAGGCATCCTATTGGTTGCCGGATCTGGAAGACATGGAAAAACAAACCTTCACAAAAAAGGAAAGAATTCGGAAAAGAAAAGAATATTTAACCGTCTACAAGCAAGGGGTGCGAGGCTATTCGGAGAATTTTACTATCATCGTAAGCCGTAATCATTCAGGAGCGAAAAGGCTGGGAATCACGGTCACTAAAAAAGTCGGTAATGCCGTACAAAGAAACAGAATCAAACGTCTTCTCAGAGAGTTTTTCCGGCTAAACAAATCCGATATTGCAGACTCTCAAGATATCGTGATCATCGTCAAGGGAAATATTGCTAAGTTGAATTATCACGATGTGAGCAGACAACTGGAACGTTTAATAAAATGAAATATTTGAAAATATGATCAGGCAATTTTTAGGAAAGATTCTAATATTTCTTGTTCGGCTTTATCAAATCGGCATATCACCTTTTTTGATGCCGTGTTGCCGTTTTTACCCATCCTGCTCCGAGTACATGATCGGCGCCATCAAAAAGCACGGGCCGTATAAAGGACTATGGTACGGTACGTTGCGCTTGCTGCGCTGCCATCCCTTTCATCCCGGCGGTTACGATCCAGTCAAATAAAACGATAGGAAATCATGGAGGTATTTAATGGACAAGAGGACATTTCTTGCCATAGCCCTTTCAATGGCCGTCATCTTTATTTATCAGACCTTCTTCATGAAACCGAAGCCGGCAGAACAACAAAAGGCCCCTCAGCAGACCGAACAGACGGCCGAACAGACGACCGTCGCAGCCGGGACGGGGGAAACACAAAAAGCAGCGGCCGTCGCCGAAAAAGTTATTCCCCCGAAAACCATCGCATCGACGCGGGAGACGGTTGAATATAGAGATATCCCCGTTGAGACCTCCCTTTATACGGCCGTCTTTACGACGGAGGGCGGTGCCCTTAAATCTTTGAAATTGAAAGATTATTACCAGAAACTCCCACCAGATCGGAACTATAGTCTGTCTAATGTACTGAAATTTTTTACAGCGAAGAAAGAAATGGAAGATGAGAGCGCCCAACTGGTCGAGCTTGTGGTCATCCAACCGGACATGCCGAAACCGCTGTCCGTCTCTTTTCCAAACTCAAATATTAATGTCCCCGTAAAAGATGCCTATAAGGCAAGTGTCGATCATCTGGATTTGATCGAAAGACCGGACAATTATCGCTTGACGTTTTCCCGGACTTATCCGGACCACTTAAAAATTGAGAAGGTATACCTCTTCAATCCCGATAAATATACCATTGATCTTGAAGTCAGGGTTTACAACCTCTCTCCGAGCCCCATTACGCAAAACGCCGCGCTCAGCTGGTATCAATACGTCGATCCGGCTGCGAAAACAGAAAGTTACGGACATGATGGACCGATTACTTATATCAAAGAATCGATTGACCGTATCAAGGTAGCAAAAATTGAGAAAGATGAGATCTACGGTCCTGATGTATCCTGGGGAGGGTTTGAAAGTAAATACTTTATCGCCTCATTGATCCCCCAAAATCCGTCGCTGACGAGTCTTTTTGTCAGCAAAGATCATAACACGGTAACCGTCGGTCTCAACGGTCCGAAGAATCTCGTCCCTTCGGGACAGGTCGGTCTGTTTTCCTATTCATTGTTCCTGGGCCCCAAAAATCACAGCATTCTGAAAGAACTGGGCGTTGGTCTGGAAAATGCCATCGACTTTGAATCCTGGATTCCCGGTTTAAAATGGCTGGCCATGTCTCTGCTCATCGCCCTCAAGTTCATTTATCAATACGTCCACAATTACGGTATCGCGATCATTATTATCACCATTCTGATCAAGATCCTCTTCTGGCCCCTCGGCAACATCAGCTACAAATCGATGAAAAAGATGCAAAAACTGCAGCCGCAAATAGCGCAATTGCGCGAAAAATATAAAGACGACCGACAAAAAATCGGCCAGGAAACAATGGCAATGTATAAGTCCAACAAGGTCAATCCGCTCAGCGGGTGTCTGCCCATGCTTATTCAGATTCCCGTTTTCTTCGGCTTCTATACGGCCCTGCTTTACTCGATTGAGCTGAGGCACTCGCCGTTTTTCTGGTGGATCCAGGACCTTTCGGCTAAAGATCCGTATTACATTACGCCGATCATCATGGGAGGAACCATGTTCCTTCAGCAGAAAATGAGCCCGCCCATGGGTGATCCCATGCAGGCCAAGTTAATGCTGTGGATGCCTGTTGTTTTTACATTCCTGTTCCTGAATTTTCCTTCAGGACTGGTTGTTTACTGGCTCTTCAATAATATCATCAGTATCGGACAGCAATATTACATCACCAGGCGGCGATCATAAGCGAGGTTTATAGATGAAAGTTATCGAAATAGAAGGGAAAACAATTGACGAAGCCATTCAAAACGCCTGCCGTCAATTCGATGCCCCGAGAGAAAAACTGAATATAGAAATTATTTCCGAAGGGTCTTCGGGATTCTTGGGATTTGGCGCCAAAAAAGCGAAAATCAAAGCGAGTTTAATGCAATTCGACATGTCATTCGACGAACCCCTTGATAAACCGGTAAAGGCTCCGGCGAAGGCATCCAGAGAGCGGAACGCCGGAAAAACCGAACCAAAGGCCGCCCCGGCACCACCGCCGGATGTCCCGGCAGCGGATTCACCTTTTCCGGATAAAGCGCCGGAAGGAGAGAACGGACAAATCGCCTTCCAGGCCAAACAATTGCTGGAGGGCATTCTAACGAGAATGGATCTTAGCTACCCCGTTACGGTTGAAGAAACCGAGGAAGCCGTCAATCTCAAAATCCGGGGAGACGGCGGGGGATTGCTGATCGGCAGAAGAGGTCAAAATCTTGACGCGATTCAGTATATAATAACAAAAGCGATGAACAAAGCGGGGAGCGAACGGAAAATAATTTCCGTAGACATCGAAGAATACAGGCAAAAAAGAGAAAGCTCCCTCATCGCTTTGGCCGAAAAGCTTGGCGAAAAGGTTAAGAAATCCAGAAAGCCGGTAACCGTTGATCATATGAATGCCCGTGATCGCCGGATCATCCATATGGCTCTCCAAAATGACGAATCCCTGGTGACAAAAAGCCGGGGCGAGGGAGAATATAAAAAGATCGTCATTATGCCGGTTAAAAAAAAATAGCCTAAGTAAGCATCTGCTTTATTCTTATTGTGCCCATGCCCCCAGGAAACGATGAGGCATGAAAATCACACATGACGGATAACAAGAGGCAGGTAACGAGATAAAAGACTCAACACAAACCGAATACATGTTACTCGTCACTTGTGATGGCCCTGTAAAAAGTCGAAAATCCCCCTCTCCCTTGAGAGGAAAGGGTTGGGGTGAGGGTGAGAAACAACGTTATTACAATTGATTATAAATCCCCCCTCCCCTTCATCCCCTCCCACCAGGGGAGGGGAATATGAATTTTTACAGGTCCGTCACTTGTCACCGGTCACTGTTTTCTTGGTAGGTCCACCGATGATCATGGACGACACCATAGCGGCAATATCAACGCCTTTAGGCACAGGCGGTATAGGGATCATCCGTGTGAGCGGGCCGAATGCCGAAAAAATCGCCCGACACCTGTTCAAACCCTCGAGGTCTTTAGAGACCTTCGAATCCCATCACCTCTATCACGGCCAAATTATCGCGCCGGAGACAGGAAGCGTCCTTGATGACGTTCTCATGTCCATCATGAAAAAACCCCACTCTTACACCGGCGATGATACACTGGAGATCAACTGCCACGGTGGATTGCTGATCCTTCAGCACGTTTTGAATGAAGTCGTTAAAGCCGGGGCACGACTTGCGGAACCCGGCGAATTCACGAAACGGGCTTTTCTGAACAACCGTATGGATCTGTCCCAGGCGGAAGCGATTGCCGATATGATTTCGGCAAAAACCGAAAAGGGGCTTGCCATCGCCGTATCGCAGATGGATGGTCGACTGCGGGACAGGATTGAAGCTTTAAAGCAGAAACTTGTCGATATTCTTGCTGAAATCGAGGTTTCCATCGATTTTTCCGAAGATGAACGGGAAGGCGAATCCTCAGACGAAATCCGCCTAAAAATTGAAGAGGTTATCACCGATCTCACCGCCCTGCTGGCCGGTTATGAACAGGGCAAAATTTACCGGCAGGGCCTCAATATCATTATCATGGGAAAACCGAATGTCGGGAAGTCCAGTCTGTTAAACCGACTCCTGGGTGAGAAGCGTGCGATTGTCACACCGATTCCCGGAACCACCAGAGATTTCATCGAAGAAAGCGTTAACATCCATGGATTGCCCGTAAGGCTGACCGATACGGCAGGCATCAGGAAACCCAAAAATCTGATCGAGGAAACCGGCATCGGTATGGTTTGGGAAAAAATCGCTTCCACGGATGGTATCATCATTGTCTTGGACGGCAGTCGGCCGCTCAGCCGGGAAGACCGTGACCTCCTCAAACATCAAAACAAACAAATAACCATCGTGGCCATCAATAAATCGGACCTCCCACAGAAAATGTCCATTGCAGAAGTCAAGTTTTTACAGCCCCATATGGACACCATGCCGTTACCCATTTCGGCAAAATACGGCGACGGCATATCGGACCTCAAAGACCGTCTTTACAGCCTGATCATGGACGACCGCAAAGTCGACGAATATCAGCCGGATATACTGATTACCGGTATTCGACACAAATCAGCCATCGAAGGAGCGCGGAAACGTCTGCTCCAAGCCCAAAATAATATAACGGGGAGCCCCTTACCTGAGCTGACCGCCTTCGATGTCCGGGAGGCCTTGACCTGCCTGGATGATATAACAGGAAAGACAACCGCTGAAGATGTTCTGGACAGGATCTTTTCCCAATTCTGTATCGGGAAATAAAGATTAGGTGCAAGGGTAAAGATGCAAGGTCCAAGGATTGCCGACCTTCCTGAAACCTTGAACCTTTAACCTTGTTCCTTATCCCTTGAACCTTTATTCCGACCGGAGCAGCTGTTTGACCAAGCGAGCCAGTTGTTCCAACTGATAGGGTTTTTTCAGGAACTTCACGGCACCGAGGTTTTCCGCCTCGATGATACGATCTGTTTCCGAAAAGCCGCTGGTCACGATGGCTTTTTGCTGCGGATTGGTTGCGATAATTTGCTTCAAGGTATCAAGACCATCCATACCGGGGTCCATAATCATATCCAAAAAGACGATATCCGTTTTCTTTTCCTCAAGGTAAGCGATGGCTTTCTCACCGCTCGATACCGTTTCCACCATGTAGCCTAGTTCATAAAAGATGGTCCTTGCCAACTCGCGCTGCTCTTTGATGTCATCCACGACCAGGACGGATTCCCCCTGGCCGAAATAATCGTCCATAGGCAAAGGGACGTCCTTCGGCAACGTCTGCTGACGCGTCGCCGGTAAATAAATCGTGACCAAAGTCCCTTTGCCTTCCGCGCTTTGAATGTCGACATATCCCTGATGATCTTTGATGGTCCACCAGACGACGGACATCCCCAAACCCGTTCCGCTCCGGCCCATCACTTTTTTCGTATAGAAAGGTTCAAAGATTTTTTTCATGTCCTCCGGTGATATACCCATTCCCATGTCCTCAACGGATATGGTTACATATTCACCCGGTTCTATTTCTTCAAAACCGGATATGGGACGATTCAGGATCAGGTTGCCGGTGGAAATAATCAACCGGCCGCCGTCCGTCATGGCTTCAGCGGCATTGGAAACAAGATTCATGATTGTTTTTGAAATATGGACCGGCGACCCGATAACATTCATTAAC
>JAFGLN010000030.1 GCA_016928025.1 Deltaproteobacteria bacterium | reverse complement strand
TATCCGGAGGATATGGAAAAGGTTCAGGGATTTGTGCTCGAATCAGAGCAATGAGATGGCCCGATAGCGTCGATCAAGATACTCTAATTAAATTAAGGAGGCATCATCATGAATTTATGGGAAATTAAAGTGCTCTATTACGGAGAAATAACGATTCCCAAGGCGGTGGCGACGCCCGGTCTCGACCCGGATTTGCTGATCGTTTCTCCGTATTTGGGATTTCTCCTTCAGAACGGCAAGCACAACGTCCTGGTGGATACCGGAATATCGGGCGACTTTATTGTTGACGGAAAGGCCTGGGGAAACTTTCCGGCCAAGGGCGGCCGGTCCTATGTCGAGCAATCTCTGATAAAAGCCGGGGTGGATCCTCTTGAGATTGAGAGCATCCTCTTCACCCATCTTCACAATGATCATGCCGCGAACGTCTCGTTATTCAAGAATGCACGGCTGATTTTCCAAAGAAATGAATGGGCGACCCTTCTCGATCCCCTGCCGATTATGAAGGTCCGCAAGGACTACGACGAGACGCTGGTTGACGAATTAAAGGCCGCGAACTGCATCAAGGTGCATGGAGACTTCGAGTTCATGGATGGCATCAAGTGTTTTATGACGCCGGGCCATACGCCGGGAAGCATGTCTATCGCGGTCAATACGCCCAAGGGGATCAGGATCATCGTGGGAGACCTGTGGCACATGCAGTGTATGGCCTTTTCACAGCAGAACGAAATCATCGACATGGAAGGCAACCGTCACAAGATTACGCCGGCACCGCCGGTCTACGGTCACTTCATCCCCCCGGCCAACCTGATCTATGATTATTTCGATTATTACGATAGCTGCTATAAGGTCCTTTCGATGATTCCCTCCGACAGTCCGGAGTATATCATGCCGGGGCATGAACCTTCTTTATTGGCCCCAAGTGAATAAAGCCCGGGGCCTCCGGATTTAAGGCATTTCGGTGTGGAAAATCATAAAACTCATAATCCTGTCGGTTTTGCCATTTTGCGTGCCGCGGCAATCTTTTTTGTTGCCCGGCATGAAGACCAGGTCCAAAAGAGACAAAAGATAAATACAATGAGTTTAATAAATTGATAACACGGAGGGGAGAATATTATGGCAATTATAGAGGAACCCACGAACGGCGTCCAAAAGATCAAAAACTATATCAACGGCGAATGGGTCGATTCCGCAACAAGCGAGTTCGGTGACGTGTGGTGTCCGGCAACAGGAGAAAAAATCGCCGAGGTTCCTTTTTCAACGGCCGCCGATGTCGATCGGGCCGTTCAATCCGCCAAAGAGGCTTACTGGGATTGGCGGTGTACCCCGCCCTTGACGAGGGCGCGGTACTTTTTCAAACTAAAAGAACTTCTCGAGGACGCTTTTGAAGACATTTCCCGGACTCTGGTTACTGAAGAGGGGAAAACGATTGACGAGTCAAGAGGTGAGGTCCGAAGGATGATCGAGAATGTGGAACATGCCACTGGGGTTACGACCATGATGACGGGCTATAATTTGGAAGATATCGCCCAGGGGATCGATTGTACGGCGGAGCGCCAGCCTATCGGCGTCTTCGGGGTGATCGCGCCCTTCAATTTTCCAGCCATGGTGCCCTGGTGGTTTATGCCCTATGCCGTCGTTTGCGGAAATACCTATATCGTGAAGCCTTCGGAGCAGGTCCCGATGACGCAGACGCGGATCTTTGAAATCATCGATGATTGCGGGTTTCCGGAGGGCGTGATCAATATGGTCCACGGTTCCAGGGACGCTGTCAACGGGATGCTTTACCACCCTGACATCAAAGGGATATCATCTGTCGGTCAAAGCTCGACGGCCCGGTACGTTTACAAGGCCTGCGGCGAGACGGGGAAGCGCGTTCAGGCGCTGGGAGGCGCCAAGAACTTCGTCCTGGTGATGCCGGATGCCGAACTGGACAGACATATGCCTTCCATGATTACTTCCTTTTATGGCTGTGCCGGAGAACGATGCCTTTCCGGGTCGGTCCTGGTCGCTGTCGGAGATGTCTATGAGGTATTGAAGGAGAAGTTCATCAGAGCGGCCAAGGCACTCAACGTCGGAAACGGCCTTCAGGAATGGATTCAGATGGGTCCTGTTGTTTCGAAAAAACATCAGGAAAAAATCCTGGGGTATATCGAAAAGGGAATACAGGAAGGGGCAAAGCTGATCCTGGATGGCCGGAAAATCAAAATTGAAGGGTATCCGAACGGCTTTTTCATCGGTCCCACGGTCTTCGATGACGTTCATCCGGATATGACCATTGCCAAAGAAGAGATCTTTGGTCCCGTCGTCTCGATCATCCACGTAAAGAATCTGGACGAAGGCCTGAAATTGATCGAAGACAGCGAATTTGGAAACGCAGCATGTTTGTACACCACAAACGGTAAAACCGCCCGGGAATTTAAATACCGTGCCGGGGCCAGCATGATGGGAATCAATCTCGGTATTGCCGCGCCCATGTCATTCTTTCCCTTTGGGGGGGCAAAGGGGTCCTTCTTCGGAGATATTAAAGGGCATGGAAGGGAAGTCATCCAGTTCTTCACGGATACGAAAGTGGTGATTCAGCGTTGGACGTGATTCCCTTTTACTGTTTAGGAATTGGTGAAGAAATAAAGGAGGTTATGAATGGCCCTTGGTACTTTCGGCGCAATCATGGGGTTTGCGGTGCAAATGCTGCAACAGACGGAGACCTTTTATAAAACAATGGTCCAGAAGGCCCGAGATCCTGTTTTGCGAGAAGCTTTTCAGGTTTTATCGGATGAGGACGGTAAAAACCGTTCTCTGATGGAGAGGGCGCGTCGGGAAAACGTGACGGAAATGATTCTTGAACCTATTGCAGGGCTCGATCAAAGTGATTATGAAATCGAAATAAAGGCAATAGATCAAAGCAATGATGCAGATCTTTTGGAAACAGCTTTGATCCTTGAAGAAAGAGCATATAAATTTTTCAGTGAGGTGTCAGGCAAAGTTCCCCTTCCCGAGGTAAAAAGAATTTTTCGAAAGGCGGCGCAGAAAAAAGAAAAATCTTTGGCCAAACTTAAAACCATCGTTATCGAATAAACTAAGGCTGGCGCTGCAATTCCTGCTTCAACATCTTTGCCATGATTTTTTCATACAGGGCGGGGGCCAGGCGGCTCAGGAAATAAGTCATTTTCCCCGTCGGGGTCAGCACCAGCATTCGCTTTCTTTTTATGACACCCCGGAAAACGGCTTCCGCGACATACTCCGGCGTTTCTTCCGTTCCGACTTTGGACTGTGGATGGCTTGTGACAGAGCCGTCGCCGTCCAGAGCTCTTTCCTGCAAACGGGTCCTGGTGAATCCCGGGCAGAGCATCATCACATGGACCCCGGCATCTTGGACTTCCGCACGCAGGCTTTCAAACAAGCCGTGGAGGGCGTGTTTGCTGGCGCTGTAACCCGTCCGTCCCAGAAGCGGCGCGTATCCGGCATGGCTGGAGGTGACAACGATGACGCCCCGCCGGTCGATGAGGTTTTGTATTGCCGCTTTGGTGCAATAAAGGGCTCCAAAGAAGTTCACGTCCATGACCTTCCTGTAGACGGACGTCTCCGTTTCTATGAATGCACTGCGCTGGGTAACACCGGCATTGTTGACCAGAATATCGATGCCTCCGTAAGTCTCGATGACGGCCTGAATCGTTCGCCGGCATTCCACTTCGCGGCTTATATCACAGGTGAAGGCTTTCGCTTCGATGCCTGAAGCTCGCAAAGCCTCAGCCTGACGGGACGCCTCTTCGCCGTTCATATCAATTAGAGCCACGCGAACACCCTCACGGCCGAAGCGACGGCAGACGGCCAGACCAATGCCACTGGCCCCACCTGTCACCGCGATTACTTTATCCTTAAGGGTCGTTTCCAAATTTGAATCCTCCTGCGACTTCCTTATGCGGGTTGTTCAATCTCTTCTCCGGCAGGAATTTTTCGTCTGGAAAAGATGAACGCCGTCACCAGACCCGCGATGATGTGCCAGATGCCCCACCAGGCCACGAGTATGGCCATTCCGCCCATCCCGCCGAAGAAATTAAAGACGAGAACCAGCCCCAGGGCGGAATTTTGGATACCCACTTCGATGGAAACGGCCCGCGAATCCTGTTCGCTGATGCGAAGCGCTTTTGCCGACCACCAGCCGATATTCAGGGCGAGCAGATTGTGTATGAAAACGGCGATGATGACGATATTGACGTAGTCAAGGAAATTCTGCCAGTTTGCCACCAGGGCGCCGGCCACAATGGCTATGAAAAAAATCAGGGAAAAGATTTTAAACGGACGGCGCAGTTTGTCCGCGAGGCCGGGAAAGAGGCGGGAAAGGGTCATCCCGATGGCCATCGGTACGCCGAGAATGATGACAATGGTAAAAAAGACATCGAAGGGGCTCAGGCTGACCTCGCGCAGAATCTGGGCCGTATGGGGGTTCAGGCTGCCCCAGATCGCCAGATTGAGCGGCGTCATCACGATGGCCGCCAGGGTCGAGACGGCGGTCATGCTGATGGAAACGGCGGTGTTGCCTCTGGCGAGATAGGTGATGATGTTGGAGAGGTTTCCACCGGGGCAGGCGGCCACCAGGATCATGCCGAGGGCAATCGAGGGGATGGGATTAATGATGAGCGTCAGCAGATAGGTAAACGCGGGAAGAAGAATGAACTGCGCGACAAGACCGATCGCCGGCGTTTTGGGACTGACGATGATTCTTTTGAAGTCTTCCAGCTTCAGATCCAGTGCGACGCCGAGCATCATGACGCCGATGGCGGCGTTGATGACGAACAGTCCCTGGGGGTTGAAATTCAATCTGACCTGGTCAAGAGTCGCTGCATCCATAGGTATCCTCCTTTGTACGTTTGATGAACATCCAGCGGACGAATAGGCCGGAACGCATCTATGTTATGACTTACGTATGGCGATTCTTAATTCAGCTTGAAATTATAACCATAGAGATTAAATACTTGTCACTCGTCACTTGTAACTGGTCACCCCTCATGTATTGAATAAAATCAACTGCTTTTGTATCCCCCAAGATTCGCCAGGGCGACACTGCCCGGGCTGATCACGGACGGATCGACTTTGACGTTGACACAGGCGGTTTTTCCGGAGGCAAAAGCCGCCTCCAGAGCGGGACGGATATCCTGCGGCTTTTCCACGCTAACCCCGAAACCGCCGAGCACTTTAACCATCTTGTGGTAATCGACCCACCCCAGTTCGGTGCCTTCGGAGATATGATGCCCCATGCGAAGCTGCTGGCTGTGCATAATCATTCCCCAGCCCTGGTCGTTGCTGATCACGACGACAATGGGCAGATTTTTTCGGATTGACGTATGGAACTCCAGGAAGTTGAAGCCGATGGACCCATCGCCCGTGATCAACAGCACCCGACTGTCAGGATGTTTGAGCTTGGCAGCGTTCGCGTAGGGTATGCCCACCGCCAGACAACCATACAGGCCGTAATCCAGATAGGTCCCGCCCTTGAGGATTGTTCTCGTCATACCCATCCAGGTTGACGTATCACCACCATCGGCAACGACGATATCATCCTCCCGCTCCATGAAATCATCGACTTCTTTAGCCAGTCGCATCGGGTGGATGGGAATGGTGTCGCTGTTCCACATTGTCTCGGCCTCTTTCTTGCCGTCTTTATCCGCCTGGCGGACGGTTTCCAGCCAAGGCGCATATTGCCGCCGCAGGTTTTCACTCAGGCCTTCCTTGTCCAGAATATCGTTGAGTTCCGTCATAAAGGCCCGGGCATCGCTGACGATGCCCAGATCGATGCCGCGGTTGCGTCCGATTTCACCAGGCTCTATGTCCACCTGAATGAATTTCGCCTGTGGCGGGAAGATATCTCCAAATATGTAGAAGAGGCTCAGGCGGCCGCCGACAAAAAGAACGAGATCGCAGCTCATGAGGCTGGACATGGCCGCGCCGGGCCTGATGGCCAGAGATGACTCAAAACAAAGGGGGTGCGTGTCGGGGATAACGCCCCGCCCTGCCCCGCCGGTAAACGCGGGCATCCCCGTTTTTTCCACAAACTCGGTGAATGCCTGGCCCGCGTCGGCGTACCAGATTCCGCTGCCGCCGATGACGACCGGTTTTTTTGTCGTCTTCAGCAGATCGACAACCTTTCGGGTATTTTCCCGATCGACGGGCTGGGACGCAAGGGTGGTGCGCATTTTTTTAACATTGGCCGGATCGACTGCGGCATTGAGCACGTCGCAGGGCAGCTCCAGGTAAACTGGGCCGGGCCTGCCGCTCATGGCCGTACGGAAGGCCATATCGACGAACTCGGGAATTCTCTCCGGGATGTGGCAGACATAGGCCTTTTTCACCATGGGTTCGATGACGGGCAGCTGGTTCATGTCCTGCAGATCAAGCTTTTCAACACTGTCGAGGCCGACGCATCCGGCGATAAGAATGACCGGGGCGTTGGACAGCCTGGTGCTGGCGATTCCGCTCAGGGCATTGGTAAAACCGGGTCCCGCCGTAACCATGGCCACGGCCGGTCTGCGGTTCATCCTGGCCCAGGCCTCCGCCATGAACACAGCCGCCTGCTCGTGGCGGGTGTCCATAATGGTTATTTTTGAACCTTCCAGAAACTGGTAGATGGGGGTAATGTGTCCTCCGCTCAGAGAAAAGACATAATCCACGTCCCGTTCAATCAGAGCGTCCGCAACGAGTCTGCCGCCAATCACGCTGTCCATTGAATCATCTCCTGTTATATTTGTTTTTATTTATAATTCCATGCATTGTCCGCCGTCGATATTGATGGCCTGGCCGGTGATATAACGCGAGACATCGGAGGCCAGAAAAACAGCCAGATCGGCGGCGTCGCCGGGAAGTCCAATGTATCCCAGGGGAATGGTTTTGCACATTTCCTTTTCCCGTTCTTCGACGGTGGTATCGAAAAATGACGCCTCCAGACCGAAACGCCACTTTTCCAAATCCGTGGTAATCTGCCCCGGACAAATGGCGTTGACTCGGATTCCGGCATCAGCCAGTTCTCTGGCCATGACCTTGGTAAGCATAATGACGCCCGCTTTAGCGACGGCATAGGCGCTGTTGAAGATGGGCGGCACTTTGCCGGCCCGGGAGGCGGTGTTGACGATGGCGGCAGGCCTGCCCGTCATCATGGGAATGATCGCCCGTGACATGCGGAAGACGGAAAAAAGATTCACATCCACCGTTTTGATCCAATCCGCCTCGTCATAATTCAGGACGGTGTTGGGAACGCCGAACGAGGCGCCGGCGTTGTTGCACAGGATGTCGATACGCTCGAAGCTTTCTTTGATTTCTTCCATCATCCTGCCAATGGAGGCGTTGTCTGTGATGTCGACGGCAACGGCTAAAGTCTCTATCTTGTATTTTTCGGACAATTGTGCGGCGATTTCGTTCATTTCTTCCCGTGTCGCTGTTTTCAGATCGGCATCCGGTTCGGGAGATTTACCCAGATCGGCGATGATGATCCGGCATCCGTTGGAGGCAAACTTTTCGGCAATACCGTATCCGATGCCGGTCTTTTTCCCGGCGCCGGTAATGACTGCCGTTTTCCCCTGCAGATCCTCATACATGAGATGTCTCCCCACTTGCCGATTCAAATAGAAAATCAGGATATCTTTTGCGCTTCCTCCGGTTCCGTTGGTTCAAGCGCGCCTAACATTAACAGGAATCAGACTATATATGGTGATAAAGCGATTATGAATTTATGGATATGGTATTGTTCTTTTGTAGCGGGAGTATAAAACGTAGAGCCTTCTGTGTCAAAGTAATAAAGACTATCAGATGCTGAAAACCATAATTATCCCCTTACCAGGTGGTCACTTTTTTTGGAAAAAATAAAAGGGGCCACTTACGTAACCCCTTGAAATTTGGTGAGCCCTGTCGGGATCGAACCGACAACCTACTGATTAAGAG
>JAFGLN010000029.1 GCA_016928025.1 Deltaproteobacteria bacterium | reverse complement strand
CTTTTGTCTTGCCCGCGCTTTCCAGGATTCCCGTGAGACCATAGCCATAAAAAATATTATCGCCTAGGACCAGACAGACGTTGTCGTGACCGATAAACGATTCGCCGATAAGGAAAGCCTGTGCCAGGCCACCGGGATAGGGTTGCTCTTGATAGGAGAGCGACAAACCCAGTTGTGAGCCGTCACCGAGAAGCGCTTTGAATAACGGCAAATCATGCGGTGTGGAAATGATCAGAATTTCTCTGATGCCGGCCAGCATCAGGATCGACATGGGATAATAAATCATCGGCTTGTCAAAAACCGGCAGCAATTGTTTCGATACGCTGATTGTTACGGGATAAAGACGCGTGCCGGCACCACCGGCCAGAATAATGCCTTTCATTTGATGTTTTAACGTCCTTTCCATCCTTATTTTGCTTTAGCCCGATGGGACATCATGGGGATCATTTTAGATAGATTTCTCCATATCATTTGTAAACTTATGAAGAAAGCAAAATGTTGTGGAACGATCTGTGACGATTAAATCGCCCTGCTGCAAGCTGCGAGGTATCAGAACGACTATTGCAAAAACGATCTCCCCGGATCTCTTTTTGACAAGGGATCCTGGGGAGATCGTTTTTTATCAACGAGGTTATGAAAAAGAGAGCGATATTTAATCTTGGGCTTATTTTTATAGACGCGACGCCCGGGCACAGGTCAGCCTTAAGTTTAACAATTCCCGGCCTCCACGACGAGGCTGCTCATTCGTCAGTCAATGCGTAAATGGTTTTTTGATCGCCTGCCTGAGGTCCGAGGCAACAAAGGGACGATGCAGATACATATCCACTCCGGCATGCTGGTGTTCGTTTTTTTTGTCGTCGGCTGACAGATAAACGATATAAATGGAATCATACCTTGAGCGTATATCCTTATCGATGTCCAACTCTTTGGTAACACCGTTTGCCAGAATTACGTCGTATTGGTTTTCAGAAAGCATTGAAAAAATGTCCTTTTTATCTTTTGCTATACCTGTTTTATACCCTTGTTTAACCATACTCTCTCCGAGGAAATCTAATGTATCCGGTCTTTCATCAATAAGCAATACTTTCATTGTATAACTCCTTATATGAGATATGCTGCGTTATGTAATACAACGTTATGCAATATGTATGCCCTAAGCATCCATTTATAATCTACAAAGAAAATGATATCTCATGTTCTGAATATCATTAAATTTAAATGTCTGACATCCGTTCGTTGATCCAGACCATTATTTTTCGTTTATTTACAATCTGTAAAGTATATCGACAAATTACCGGCAGGCTTTAGGGTTAAATTGAGGAAAATAATGTCGTTACAATGTATTACGCCCTTTCCCCTTTATGTAAGAAAAACCGACACTGAAACCGGAAGAGGGACACATTCGTTGGAAGTTCGTTATCGCTGGATTTTTATCGATGAATTATTTACGCGGACGGACTCATTCACCTTTCATGATGAAGCGAAAGGGATCAATTAAATGTATATAATTGGGGGGGGAAAATGAGATGGCAACAATAACGTAAGGAATGGCTGAAATCTAAGGGGGATTACAATATTTTACAGAAAAGATACAACATGTTGGAATGATTAAATATCATTTCCGATCATATTACATCAAATAAGATTGCAGCTTCTTGTAGCTTTCGAAGTCGACATCAATAATGGACGCACCGATTAAAATACTGTCATCATCGTCACTTACGCTGCGAGGTTCGCAATCCAGACTGATAGGCCTGTTATCATTCGGCAACGAAAATATTACCTGAAATTTCGAGCTATGCGGATCGGTCTGTACATCAATTTTTGCATCGCTGGGAACGGATATTTTGATACCTTCCAGAGAAATGTCCATCAGGGACGCGGCATTAAGCTTGGCCTTGCCTGATTCATAATGGTTGATAAAGGCCGGAACAGAAATGGTTTTTCTTGGATACTTACGCCGCTCCGAATCAATGCTTTTAAGAACGTTTTTCTCTTTCAAAAAATTAAGCAAAGCTATTTCGATCATCGCTGATAAGGATCGACGTTCTTCCTTGGCAATTTTGGTCAATGTTTCATGAAGCTTCTTACTCGCTCTAAAGCATATAAGACTGTCTTTTTTCAAGATAATCTCCTCAGAATCCGACATGAGTATTGTGAATTTCTAAGTCCACTATTTTATACAGCACAAATCATACCTGTTTTAGTATAATCATCCAATTGAATTTATTACTTATTGATATTATTAACTAAATATTTATAATCGACCCTGATATCATAAAAAAATTTATTGTATCCATACATCGCTTACACTAAATTGTAAAAAAACCTGACAGCTGGATATAAGCGCTATTATGAATTTAATGTTTTTTTTGCATTTTAATATTTTTATTGACAAGTGTCTTGCTTTATTTTACAATGCCCCTCAACTGATGAAAACAAATCACTCGAAGACGACTTAAGCCAACAGTCAAAAGAAAAAATCTGTTTGCGATCCGTTTTTTCACCAGTTCACCATCAGTCATGTTTCAGATAGTGTAAATTTCCTTTACGTCAACAAACACTTTTTCCTGAAAAGGCATCGGGTATCAGCCTTGATGCCGTAGATGTATTGGAGGTTAGTTATTATGAAAGTTCTACTTATTGATGAACGGCCCGGTACATTGGAATTTTTTGGGGAAAGCATCTTTAACTTCGGCTATAAAACGGGAATAGCCACCTGCAAGGATGATATTATCAATATGCTTTCAACAGGCCAGTACGAAGTCATTCTTACAAACGGAGGCAGCAGAGGACTCGATGTTGTCCAACATATCAAATCGAAAGATCCTTCGGTCTACGTAATCTGCATGACGGAATCACCCAAAAATCAAAGCGAAAGTTATACGGGTGCGGATCTGTATCTGCAAAGACCCTTAATGGTTTCCAGACTCCGGCAGGTCATAAACGACAAATTATATCATTAACTCGGACGCTCTCGTTAAAAAGTCGAAAATCACCCTCTCCCTTGACGGGAGGGGGTGAGAAATAACATTATTACAAGTGATGATAAATCCCCCTCCCCGTTGTCCCTTCCCACCAAGGGAGGGGAATATGATCTTTTTACGGGGCCATCAACTCTAAAGTAATCACGAATCGTTCAGGATTGTTGTGAGTTATGACCGCAATCGACATGTCGGACAAACGGTAATACTGACAGGTTTCACCGGAGACTGGGCCCTGCGGGGATATCAATATTGAGCGTTTGTCTCTTTTCGAATGCCGACAAAATCGCAACAATCAAGACCCCGAAGATCGTTCCGAGAGTATTGTTTGCCAAATCTATGAGTGATGAATCTCTGGTAGGCAGATAGACCTGGGTCAGCTCCACGATCAGACTAATCCCGATACCAATCAATATCGTCATCATATAAGCAGCGGACCTTTGCTGTTTCTTTTTACTGATAAGCAACAGACAAAAGAAAAATCCCAAGGGGATAAATCCCAGAATATTCACAGGCCCATCCTGTTTGACCGTCATATTCCATTTAAAATCATCACGCCAGGGATACGATAAAACAACTTTGCGAATGGGTTTGAAAACATCCGGAATCGTCAAAGTATCATCCGGATTCACAACGTTGTGAATCAGTTTCCCCTCCCTCTCATAAAACATGTAAAGGCCGACAAGGCTTTTCTCCTTCTTGATGGAGTAAGGATCGTTATGAATCCATGACAAATAATTTCCCGTAATCTCATCCGCCGTAAATGCCCGGCCGTATATCGCCATCCCGAAGATATCGCCATGCCAGTAACTTTGCCCTGTCGGAGAATTACCGACAATCAGACGCATATCTTCCCAGGATACGTTTTCCATCAACCTCTGGTAAGGATATTTTTTTGCAAATTGGCCATTTAAAAAAATAAATGTCCCGTTCTTATTTGATGTCACGGTTATGAAAACATCTTTATTTTTCAAAAGGGCATTGCGCAGTCCAATCTCCTGATAAACCTTGCCGGGTTTGCGATGATGGCGATTTACCGTCCTACTGCGAATGACCAGATGTGATTTCCATTGACCGATGAGAAAAATATCGGGGTTCAGACCGTCGTAGAACGTCAGGATTGAGGGCAAACTGCCGGTCTCCTGGTTTGGGCGCAGCCAAAGTTCTATCGTTATGGCGCCATCGGGAAAAAGAGGTTTTGCTTGATGCCAACCGGGATTTTTACTCATAATAATCCCTTGGCCATATATCTTAATACCACTCCTGTCGGACAGCCATTTAACTTTATTTTGCGGAAAGAAATTGAACGGCCAAAGACCAACAACCAGGATGATAAAGAAAACGGCAAAGCAAATGACCTTCAACAACCATCTGTAGTGATCGAAGAGGAATGCCATGTCTTTCATGAATAACCTTTATATCAACACCGTCCGGCACAACAAGGATAATCTATTTGACAGCCTTTATTTCTTAACATATCCCGCAGCTGTCTGCTTGGCGCGTTTAAAGTCGGGGGAGTTCGTAATTGCTCTTGCAGTAGTGGGACTGCTCTTTGCCAGTTCATTCATCTGCTGCACTCTTTCTTCGCTGGGCGGATGGGTGCTCATGGCATCTAAAAGACTTCTAATAATCGGGTTTCCGCTTTTTTGGGCTTTTTTCTCCATTTCAAGGAGTCTCTCGTAAAATTTCCCGACCTGGTCTTTATCGTATCCCGCTCCAACGGCGAGTCTAAAACCGATCCGATCCGCTTCCATTTCGTCTTCACGGGAGTTGCCCATGAATTTATATTTCTGCACGAGCAACCCGCCGCCGGCGCCGGCGGCACCGCCCAACATTGCCGCTTTTGCCAGGCATTCCGCATCGCCTTCCGGGCACAGCACCTTACCCAAGCCATAGCCGGCAACCACGCCGATCAGCCCTCCCCCGACTGTATACAGCCAGGTTTTATTTTGCTCTTTCTCCATGACAAACATCCGCTCCGCCGTGTGCCGGGCGATAACGTGGCCGATCTCATGGGAAACGACCCCGGCAAGCTCCGCTTCGTTCGCTGTCATGGCAATCAGAGGTGCTGTCACAAACACCGTCCCGGCGGGAAGCGCAAAGGCGTTGACATGAGGAACATCAACAACGGAAAAAGTATAGTGATACGGATTCCCTTCCAGGTTGTTTGCCTTAACGATCTTCATACCCAGGTTTGAGATATACTGCTGCAATTCCTTATTATCAGCCGGCGGATAGTCTTTAAGCATGTTCGGCAGCGCTTCCTGCGTCAGCCGCCGTTCGTCTTCTACCGTCAGGGCGGCTTCCTGTCCCACGTTGTCGCCTTCGCGATAACGTGAGCTCGTTGTGGCGGCACAGGAAATCATAACCAAAAGAGACAACAGGATAAAAAAAGTCATTATTTTTTTCATGGCACAATTCTCTCCATTTAATCTATGCTGATCTTGCTTATACTCTCATCCTTTACGGACGTAAACCACCACCGGCTTTCTTCCATCAAGGTTTAAAACTTTTACTGTTACCATATTCTTATCATGTTATTGACATCAATGCTATTCCTCCGCTATAGTTTTTGCACAAACACAAACGGCTCCCGATATGCCAAGTATCATTCCTTAGGGAGCCTGACGAAAAAGGACGGCCAACGAGGCGGCTTGAAACGACAATTGTCCTTGATATTTTCAGGGCACGGGTCGGGAAAATGATTGTTCATAACCCTTTGTTTGTTTCCTTGAACCTTGTGCCTTAATCTTCCAGGGGGAACATTGAACATCCGCTTTATTTACTTCGATTGTATCGAAACCCTCATCCAAATCGAATCGCCTTCCCTTGATGCCTACGCGGACTGGGCATGGGAGGGCGGTGCGCAGTCTCTCAATCTGTGGGATGATTCGGAAAGCTTCCAAAACGCGTGGAAACGCGAACGGGAACAGTTAAACGCCGCGGAAAACTGCTTCCGCGAAGGTACTATATACGGTCGGATCAAGAATATTCTTTCCGAGCGGATCACTCAATCAGAACATGCCTGGCTCCCGGAAAGAATTGAACAAGAAGTCCGATATATCCATGATAGTTTCTGGAACGTGTATCGTGCCCGTACTTACGTCTTGCCGGAAGTCGAGCAGTGTCTTGACCTCATCGCTCGGCGGGGAATTCCTATGGGTGTTGTTTCAAACTTCATGGTCCCCGGAGGCATCCAGGAATTGCTTATGCACCATGGTCTCAATGGCTATTTTCAGCAGGTTGTCGTGTCCTGCCATGTCGGCTGGCGAAAACCATCCGAACACATTTACACTGCGGCCATCGAGTTCGCACAGACCCTCCCTGGCGAAATCTTATTCATCGGCGATTCGCCGGAAGCCGACTATGAAGGACCCCGCGCCGCCGGTATGGAGGCCCTCCTTTACGACCGGAAAGGAAAGTACGATAGGATACGCGACCGGATCGCCAGCCTCCTGGAAATAGACGACTGGCTTGAGCAGTACCGCTTTCGCTAAAACAGGGTCAATGTTTAAGACGATTGATGAGGTCTTCCATAAATACTTCGCGCTCTTTCAGGCTTTTTCGAAACTCTTTCTTATCCGTGTTCGCCATTTCACTTTTTAGATCAGGCAAGTACCTCTCAAGAATAATCAAAAGCTCCTCTTCTTCCTGTGGCGTTAAATTCAGGTTGCCCATGGTCTTTTCTCCTTTCATTTCCTGATAATTTTGTTACCAACAATGAAACGAAGAGACATGCACTAAAAACACATACTGTACGGATGCATTTTCCAAAAGGTTAACGTCACCAACAAGCAGATTAAGCGCTTGGAATCAACGAAGTCATCATGATCGATGCTTGTCACAACCATTTGAGAAGGGTTAAATCCGATGGAGCGCTCAGAGAGATTTTCCGTTTTTTTTAATTTTCATCTTTTTCCACTGAAGTGTCAAGTTCAAAGATATAGTTCAAAAAATTTATGCAAGAGATCGTCAATTCAACGCCTTGGACGATGCCACGTCTATCTGCTTAATAAATCGCGGACCCGGAAAGCAAAAGGGCAAAATCAATGATTTTGCCCTTTTAATTACCAACTCACACCAGATTTTGCATCATTGGCACAAGGATCAAGAAATTGGTTCGAAATAACATCTGTCGCTTACCACTCTCCGGTCGACCGTTGTTACAAAATTGAATCTATAGCTCAGAATATCCTTTTCCCCTGCGCCTTGAATCTTAGACCTTGTTTTTAATAACCTTTCAGCGTGGCAAACCGATCCTTGTGATAGGTCGCATCCCCAAAGGTCATCTCCGCGACTCTGGCACGTTTCATATAGAAGCCGATGTTCTCTTCGTCCGTCATGCCGTTGCCGCCCAATATCTGGACCGCTTCATTAGTGACAGCGATGTAGGCATCCGAACAGCGTGCTTTGGCCGTCGAGATAAAAAGTTCTTTCCCCGCGTTTTCTTCATCCACCGCACGTGCTGCCGCCATCACGACGGAACGGGAAAGCTCGACTTCCATATACATCTTGGCGGCCCGGTGTTTGAGCGCCTGGAAGGAACCGATGGGAACATTAAACTGTACGCGTTCCTTCATATAGGCCAGCATGTGGTTGAAGGCGAAATTCATGCCCCCCAGCATTTCCCCGCAGAGGGCCACGGTGGCCAGATCGATGACCTGGCCGAGCAACTGACCGCCTTTGTCGACGGTTCCGACGATATTCGCCTCCGAAACCTTGACGTCTTTGAACGCCACCAGGGCCACGTTGCGGGAATCCAGACGCCACTGGCGCGTTACCGTCATGCCTGCCGCATCCCTGGGAACCAGAAACAGCGTGATACCGTCGGCATCGCCGTCGTTTCCGGATGTGCGGGCCGATACGATCATCGCGTCCGCGCCGTATCCGTCCGTTACCTGCACTTTTTCGCCGTTGATGACATAGCCGTCGGCGGTTTTCGCCGCAGTTGTTTTTATCTTGGTAATATCATAACGTCCGCCTTTTTCCTGATAGGCGACCGTTAAAACGGCATCGCCCGCAATAACGGAACCCAACCATTGTTCACGGAGTTCTTTACTGCCGCCTTTCGCCAGGGCTTGCCCGGCCAGCACGATGGATGAAATATAGGGTTCCGGCGCCAGGTTTCTTCCCATTTCCTCGGTAACCAGAACCGTTTCCGCCATGCCCAATTCCAGACCTCCGTCTGCTTCGGAAAAAAGGATCGCCGTCCACCCCAGATCGGCCATCTGTTTCCAGATGTCCTTGGAGTAGCCGAGCATATCTTTGTCGTCCCGAAGCTGCCGCATCCGGTTGATCGGGGAATTATCCGTTATAAAATTTTTGACCGTCTGAGCCAGCATGGTCTGTTCTTCGTTCAGAACTAGTTCCATGATAATATCTCCTTAAATTTATTTTTTGTTGCAATTGGGGAATTGATGTCTTGAGCGATCAGTCCGGAAGACCCAATACCTGCTTGGCGATGATGTTCAACTGAATTTCAGAAGAACCGCCTTCCAATGTGTTGCCGCGGGATCGCAGCCAGACCTTCGGCAGGTCCAGTTCATTTTTTTCGAATCCATCCCCTTCCCAGCCCAGACATTCGGGGCCGAAAATGGAAAGCATCAATTCCTGCCGTCTCTGATTCAGCTCCGTGCCGTAAACCTTGAAAATGGAGGTCTCCGGACCGGGTCTGTGGCCGGCCTTTATATTGTCACTATTTCGCTGCACCGTCAGCAGGAAACTCTGTTCATCAATCTGGTTCTGTGCCATTCTTTGACGGATCGCGTCATCGGCGATTTTTCCGTCCTGCAGGCCAATGTACTTTTTGGCCGCCGCTTCCATGGGATTTTCTTTTGTTTCCGTAGAAGACTGCCTGCCGCCGAAGGTATTGGCAATCATCGTGCGTTCGTGGCCCAGCAATGCGCGGGCGACTTCCCATCCGCCGTTTTCTCTATTGAGAATCTGGTGTCTCGGCACTCTGACGTCTTCAAAGAAGACCTCGCAGAAAGGACTGGCACCGCTGATCAGCTTAATCGGCCGGACCTCAACGCCTTTCGACTCCATATCGGCCAGCAGAAAGGTAATGCCGGCCTGCTTTTTCACTTCCCAGTTTGTCCTGACCAGCATAAAAATCCAGTCAGACAAATCGCCGAAACTGGTCCAGATCTTCTGGCCGTTCACGATATAGTCATCGCCATCGACGACGGCTTTCGTCTGGATGTTGGCCAGGTCCGACCCTGCGTTGGGCTCGGAATAGCCCTGACACCAGCGGATCTCACCCTTGATGATCTGAGGAATATATAACTTCTTCTGCTCCTCGGTACCGTACTGCAGAATGGTCGGACCGATCATGGTAATCCCGAAACCGGTCAATGGAGGGGGTAGCTCCAGACGGGCCAGTTCCTCATTGAGCACTTTGGTTTCCTCTTTACTGAGTCCCCCGCCACCATACTCTTTGGGCCAGAAAGGAATCGTCCAGCCCCTCTCGGCCATCATGTCCAGCCAGGGTTTAGAGTCCGGATAAGGCAGCTTCGTTTTTTTCCCGCCCCAAAAGGCCGCGGCGGGATCTCTCATCTTGCCGCGTAGTGACTTGGGCGCGTTTGCCTCAAGCCAGCTTCTAACTGATGCTCTGAATTCTTCTAAATCAGCCATATTATTTACCTCACCGTTTATTGACAACCCGACACCGGATTGCCTTTTATCATTATGAAGCGAATCCCGATTATCGATATGCAATAACTAATTGAATTAATTGGGACTCCCATCGTAACGCCGGACTATAGGAAATTTGAATTCGGGTGTCAACAGTTTATTAATTCTAATTTAAAAATCCATCTTTCATATAACCTTGCTCATTGAAATCTTTTAGTTTATTATTTCAAAAATAGGCAATGGGACAAGGGTGCAAACATGAAAATATGCCATCAATGCGGTCAGGAAGTAGATATCAAAAAAGATTTGGGACGAAAAGAAACCTGTCCTTTTTGCCGTGCCGATTTGCGCTGCTGCCTGAACTGCATTTTTTACGATCCGGCCTCATACAATGCCTGCCGCGAAACACAGGCCGAAAGAGTTCTTGATAAAGACCGCAGCAACTTCTGTGAGTATTTCATCTATAAGGATTCTTCATTCCTGGGAGAGGCCAAGAAAAGCAAAGAAAACCCTTTGGATAAATTAAATGCTCTTTTTAAGAAGTGAATAGTTCTAAAATAAACCATCGTCTATGGCTTTAACCTTTAGTCTTGAACCCTGAACCCTGAACCTTGCACCTTGAACCTTGATCCTTGAACCTTGAACCTTGATCCTTGAACCTCTTTTGCGACTATGGAATACTCGATCAATACCACTGCCGACTATCATCAACAGGATATCAAAACTCTGGGCTGGGAATTGACTGTCTGCAATGCTCTGGAATCCCCGGACAGCCCCTGTCGCAAAATCCTCCAATACAATGATTCATACGGCCATCTGCTTTATCGCTTTATGGAGCGGTTTATTCCCATGGCCCGTATCAGGAATATCATAGAGGTCGGCGGCGGTTACGGTTATGTGATGCGGGACTTTCTTCGCAATAAACCGGACAGTAAGATAACCATGCTGGATATATCGCCGGTTCTTTTGCATAAGCAGCGTGACCTTCTGAAAGACGACGTCGCCGACTATATCCTTCAAGATTTCCTTAATGCAGATATCACATGGCTCAGACAATACGATCTGGCTATTTTCAACGAAAATCTGGGGGATTTTCCGACCGTTTTAAATATCAGCTGCGATATGTTTCGAGACGGTAGCAATGATTTACCGGATGTCCTATCCAAAATTAAAAGTTACTTCATTCTTTATCAACTGAAGAAACCGGACACCCCTTATTTTAATTTCAACATTGGAGCCATCGAGGCGTTGGAAAAACTCTGTTTTGCCGGCATCACCTATATTTTCTTTTCCGAACACAGCTGCGAAGCATCCGCACCGATGATCCTCAATCCTTATCTTCAGATCGTGCCAACCGGCAACCCGGAAAGAATCATTCTGCAAGGTCATGATGAATATACCCTAAAATTTTCCTATCTTGCAGACGTTGCGAAGTATCATGGTTATGACGTGACCCGCGGGCCGATGTCAGACTTTATCGAACCTGATTTTTCAGACAGGGTCATGACAATTTTGAAATCGAATTTTACCGCAAAAGACGAATATGAAGTTGTCCGTCAATTTATCTATGACCTCTATAAATACGAATATTTGATCCTCACCAAAAAATGAAACGATCAGCATTGACGGACTTGTAAAAAGTCGAAATTTACCCTCTCCCTTGAGGGGAGAGGGTTGGGGTGAGGGTGAGAAATAACGTTATTACAAATGATTATAAATCCCCCTCCCCTTCATCCCCTCCCACCAAAGGAGGGGAATATGACTTTTTACGGAACCATCAGTATTGACGGGGGATAACATATGCAAAATAGGGTGCCAAAAACGTGCAAACGCTGTGGAAAATGTTGTCTTGCCGACGCTAACGCCTACATCACCGACGAAGATCGAAAGCGGTGGAAAAAGGAAGGCAGGACCGATATTCTGCAAATGCTCGAACGCGAACACGCCATCTGGGCGGGCGATCATCTCATTTCGTCCGAAAACGGCAGATATCTTCACGGCTGCATCTTTCTGGCTTACGAAAACAATCAATATGTCTGTAAGATCTACGAGACGCGACCCAAAACCTGCAGAGATTATGAGCCCGGTTCCTCGGAAATATGCCCGCAGTTTCGTAAATAATTTTCATGTCCTGCAGGTTACCATTGTCTGAACTTTCGAAAAGAAACGCCCATTGATCATAATGATCCGTGACATTTGTCTTGATTTTAAAAGTCAAAAAAACATAATATGCTTGAGAAGCAATAATTTATCTTTTGAAAGGAGGCACAATATGTTTAAAAAGGTCCTTTTCCCAACGGATTTTTCCGGTGTCGCCACGGCAGCTTTGGATTTTCTCATTCAGTTGAAGGAAGCGGGCGTTGAAGAGGTCGTGGTCTTAAATGTTATTGAAGATAAATATTTCTATCTTTTGGGTGAATTCACCAGGTTGGATATAGACAAATTCGAAGAAGACATCAAAAATGATGTAACAACAAAACTCAATGCCGTCGCCAACACCCTCGCGAATGCCGGCTTTAAAGTCAAGGCGAAAATTGCCCGGGGGGTCCCCGCCAATCAGATTCTGAAGGAAGAAGAAGAGGAAAACGTTTCCCTTATCGTCATCGGTTCCCACGGGATGAGCAATATTAAAGAGATGTTTTTGGGCTCGGTTTCCGAAACGGTCATCCGCAAATCACAAAAACCCGTTTTTGTCGTCAAGAGATAGCATTCATCCCAAATAATTTTATGAAAAAAAGGCAGGGTGTTGATAACCCTGCTTTTTTAGACAATAATTAGAATTTTATGTTTTTATTTCTTCTAAAATTTCCTTTTAGCCCCCACCAAGCCAACAACGCCAAGACCAAGCAATATTATTGTGGCCGGCTCCGGGATAGTCGGAACTTCCGTTGTTCCATAGGTGCCTTCAAAATTGTCAATAATGTATCGGCCGTAATCACTGCTGAAATCAAACAAGGCATAAGCCGCGATTCCCGTAAAAGTTACTTCGATTACCCCCTCTGGGTAATTGCTTGGATCAGTCCCGTTTGGATAAGTATAGTATCCATATTCAAAATCAGACGCAATCTCATTGCCCGCTGCATCATAGACTTTAAAAGACGTCCACGTATCTGCATTATCACTATCTGAATCGAGGGCAAAGCCAAACTTCAAATAATCCTTCGCCTTGGTCAGGAAATCCACCCGTAAATCCGGATTGAGCAAGGACGTGCCTTCGAGACCCGGCTGTTGAATATAGGTCATGTACTCACCGGGGCCTACCGTATTAAATCCATAAGGATCCGTCGTGGAAAACACTACGTCATCCATTCCATCATTATCCGCATCAAATCCATAGGATGTTTGACCGGTTATCAAATCATCGAATGTTTCCACCGTGGCAAATGACATTCCTGAGAAGGCCAAAACCATAATACATCCAATCAATATCATTTTAAATACTTTCATCATAATTCACCTCTTCAATTTATTAAATAATAACAACCCATTTCATACTAATAAATATGTGCAAACAAAATGCCATGGCCTTAACTATCTGATTATATGAACATATTTAAATCTTAGCTCATTTTGGACCTGACGGTATTGTAAAGATACCCGACTATCACACCTTTTAAACGAACCAAAAATAATGATATAATCAACAAATACAAATAGTTATGTATCATGCCCCAAAGTGTAAAATATATCGACAGTTTACAATATCAGAGGCTTACTTATCTTTGTTTCGACAATTAACAGAATCTCTCCTCAGAAAAAAACAGAGAATATCCAAATTATTTTATAATCCCCTGTTAGGAAATATCCCAAGCCGCCTTTGCCCCCTCTTCCGTTGCTTCAATGATGCGTCGGGGCGTTATGGCATCGCCGATGATAAAATGAGGGATATTGGTCTTGACGAGCATATCCTTTAATTCTTCTCTCGGCGTTACGCCGACGGCCACAATGACCTGGTTGACCGGCTCGAGGGTTTTTTCTTCCTCGCCGGCACGAATAAAAACTCTACCCTCCGCAATCTTTTCCACCGTCGTATTGAGCGACAGTTTCACGCCCGCCGCGTTGAGGCGCCGATAGAGCATGGCGCCGTGTGAGGTAAACCGCTTAACGGGCGCCTTGGGAAGCATTTCGACCACGGTTATATTTTTGATCCCCTTCGCACAAAGAAAATCAGCCGTCTCCAGACCGACGAGCCCCCCACCAATGACCACCACGTCGTTTTTGGGTTCGACTTCACCGTTGAGAATCTGCCAGGCATCACAGACAACCGATGAATTTATTCCTTCCGCCGGGCAGGTCGCTTTATCCGCGCCGATGGCCAGGACGACAAAATCAGGTTTACCCTCCTGAATCATTTTCTCCGTCACCGCCGTCCCCGTCCGGATATCAACATCCTCTTTCCGGCATCTGGCTGTCAGTGTTTTGATCCACCGGCCGTAGACGGCTTTATAGGGGGCCTTGGCCGCGTAATTGACCTGACCGCCCGTTTCCGTCTCTTTCTCAAAAAGAGTCACCCTGTGTCCCAGCCTGGCGGCCTCAAAGGCGGCCGTCAATCCTCCCGGACCGGCACCGATGACCCAGACATTGCGGCTGACGGGGGCCGGGCCTGCCGGTCTGATCAGTTCCTGGCCGGTTTCCGGATTGATGGCGCACCGGACGGTCAAACCCTCGAAGACCTCGCGTTCGATGCAGCCCTGATTGCAGGCCAGACATTCAAAGGTATCTTCCGGATGCCCCTCACGGGCATTTTTCAGAAAGTCAGGGTCCGCGAGATGCTGGCGACCCACGGCGATCATATCCGCATCCCCTCTCGCGATCACCTCATCCATAAAGAAAGGATCCGTAAAACGCCCCACGGCAATGACCGGTAAGTTCGTTACCTCCTTGACGTTCCTGGCCAAATGGGCCTTGAAGCCGGGGGCATATTCCACGGGAGCGCTCGCATTCGGTGTTTCCGTCCCGACCTGGGCGCTGCCGTGGGTGCTGAAGGACACATTGATGACATCGGCGCCGGCCTTCACCAGATCGGGAATGATCGTCCGCATATCATCGATGGTATAGCCGTCTTTAAGGGTCTCCTCGCCGGAAATCCGGATGGAAATGGGGAAATCGTCCCCGACCTGCCTACGCACCTCGGCAATACACTCGATCATGAAACGGGCGCGCCCCCGGAAATCACCGCCGTATTCGTCGGTACGCTGATTGGCATGGGCGGACAGAAACTGCATCAAAAGATAGCCGTGGGCACCATGGAGTTCCACGGCGTCGAAACCCGCCGCGCGGGCCCGCTTTGCCCCGGCACCAAAGGCGGCAATCGTTTCTTTCACCTCTTCCAGGGTCATCTCGCGGGGTGTTCCGAACAGGCCGAATACATAACTGGGAATGGCCGAGGGTCCAATAACGGTTTTATTCCGGGTCTGATAGAGGCTCTCGCGCCCACAGTGATGAAGCTGCAGGGCAATCTTCCCGCCCTCGGCGTGCACCGTATCGGCCAATGTCCTTAAGCCGGGGATAAATTTGTCGTCCCAGACGGCTAAGCCTCCGGGCGATACATAGCCCAGCGGATGGACAGCGGTGATCTCGGTAATGTAAAGACCGGCACCGCTCCGGGCACGGCGTTTAATATAGGCGATATTCGCCTCACTGACCGTGCCGTCCTGATTTCCCAGCCCCGTCCCCATGGGCGGCATCACAACACGATTGGCTAAGGTCAAGGTTTTAATCGTTATGGGCGACAACAGATGATCCAGTGTTTTCATAATCTCCTCCTTTGCTCTCTATATCCTTGCTTTTATAAAAATTTTGATATTATCTCTCGCAGGCAAGGCGTCTGCCCGGTTGTTCGATGGGGAAAAGATCGACTGTTTTACAGCGCTGTACTCGGCGACAACTGCACCATAACGGCGTCGCCCTTCGCGCAGACAACACCGCCGGCCGACAGGGTGACCGTCACGACGACTTTGCGGTTCGAGATTTCCGTCGCCCGTCCCCTTAATTCCAAAACCTCTCCGAGGGGCGTCGGTTTCAAAAAATCAACTTTGAGCGAAGCCGTTACGAAACGCGCGGGGGCATGGTCGTCCAGTGTAAAGCCTTCCGCCTGCAATTTGGCCGCCGAAGCCGTCGCGGTGCCGTGACAATCAATGAGCGAGCCGATCAGTCCCCCGTATGAGTAGCCGGGAACACCTCCCGAATAACAGGGCTTGGCGGTGTAACGGCACACGCACTCCTCCCCGTTCCAGTAACTCTTAATCTGCATCCCGTCCCGGTTGAGTCTTCCGCAACCATAACAATGGGAAAATTCTTCGGGATAGCAATCCTGAACCGCTTTATCGGACATCATCACGCTCCTTGTTTTTAATGTGGGGGAAATCTATCAGGCATTGATCTTGGTCGCAAGCAAATTTAATTTTCGGCAGCGGCGTTACGACCTCTCCGCCGGTGATAACGGCTTGGATTTGCCTCTTAACCGCACTGTAAAGATCTCTTTTTCAAAAAAGATGCCCCAGCAGCTCCTTTAAATTGCTGATTCTGATCAGTTTAATTCGCGCGCCTTCCCCTGTCGGCCGGGTGCGCCCCTGTGTTTTGGGTAAAATGCAGCGATTGAATCCCATACGGGCCGCCTCTTTAATGCGGGCCTCCATTTGGGAAATGCCTCTCACTTCACCGGTCAGGCCAATTTCTCCGAAAACCACCGTACCTGCGTCGATCGGCCGGTCGAGATAACTGGAGGCCATGGAAGCGACAATCCCCAGGTCAATGGCCGGTTCGTCCACCTTGACACCACCCGCAACATTAATAAAGACGTCCTGGTTGCCCAGATGGAGGCCGCACACCTTGCCCATAACAGCCACCAGCATGGAAACGCGGTTATGATCGACACCAATGGCGGTTCGCCTTGGCATGCCCAGATTGGAGGTGCTGACGAGAGACTGAATTTCCACCAGGATGGGCCGGGTTCCTTCCATACTGGGCGAAACTACAGAGCCCGACGCCCCCTCCGGTCTTTCGGAAAGGAAAAACTCCGACGGGTTCTCCACTTCGATGAGACCGCTGTCCCGCATTTCAAAAATGCCGATTTCATTGGCCGGTCCGAACCGGTTTTTTATGCCCCGGATAATCCGGTAGGCATGTCCGGAATCGCCTTCAAAATACAAGACCGTGTCCACCATGTGTTCCATAACTTTCGGACCGGCGATGGAACCGTCTTTGGTGACATGGCCAACTAAAAATACAGGGATGCCCGTTTTCTTTGCCGCGAGAATCAATTTCTCCGTCGCCTCTCTCACTTGGCCGACACTGCCCGGAGCGGACGAAAGAACGGAGGAATAAACCGTCTGGATGGAATCAATAACCACGGCACTGGGTTTAATATCACTGATTTGCCGGAGAATGCCGTCCAGGTCGATTTCGACCAGAACCAGGAGTTTATCCGAAGAAGCACCCAAACGCCTTCCCCGCAGTTTGATCTGTTTGGCCGATTCTTCACCGGAGACGTAGAGGACTTTTCGACCCTGTTCGGCAAGTTTTTGCAACACCTGCAACAGCAGCGTCGATTTCCCGATTCCGGGATCGCCGCCGACAAGAACCGCAGACCCCTGGATAATACCTCCGCCCAATACCCTGTCTAATTCAACAATCCCTGTTTTGATCCGCTCTCCTTCATCGGCGGTAATGGCATCGATAGGCACGGGCGAACCATTGAATTTAAGCTCTTGAGCACCATCGCCGCCCATCGCCCTGATCTCCTCTTCGACAAACTGATTCCATTCATTACAGGACGGACATTTCCCCAACCATTTGGGCGATTGGTAGCCACAGTTTTGACAAAAAAATTGCGTCTTGATTTTTTTCATTTGTTTTTAAGCCTTGAACCTTTTTCCTTGGACCTTGAACCTGATCTTTCCTATATGTTTTTTCCCGTAAACCGTCAATATGAATTGAAAATAATTGTGGTTTCCAAGCTCCTTACAAAGCCATCAATCGGCCATCAAAATATCTTGAGTTCATAAGGCATTGCTGATATATGTATCCCTTCGCAAAAAAATCACAAAGGACGATTTATGCATAATCCAAATTTTAGTTCCGGCCCCTGCAGCAAGAGACCCGGGTGGACCCTTGACGCCTTGAAGGATACCCTGACAGGGCGCTCGCATCGTTCGGCACCGGGGAAAGAAAAACTGGCAGCCGCCATTCGAGAAAGTAAATGCCTGCTCGAAATGCCCGACGATTATCTGCTCGGTATTATGCCCGCCTCCGATACGGGAGCTTTCGAAGCCGCCATGTGGAGCCTCCTCGGACCCAAACCCGTCACGGTATTGGTTTGGGAAAGCTTCAGCCAGGGTTGGGCGTCCGACATCTCCAAGGAATTGAAACTCAATCCCAAAATCATGAAGGCGGATTACGGCAAGCTACCGGATTTGAGCACGATCGATTGGTCAAACGACGTGGTCTTTGTGGCCAACGGCACGACCAGCGGCGTAAAAATTCCAAACTGGGACTGGATTCCCGCCGACCGCGAAGGGCTGTCCCTGTGCGATGCCACCAGCGCTGCCTTCGCCATGGACATCGATTGGCGAAAAATCGACGTTCTGACCTTTTCCTGGCAAAAGTGCCTCGGCGGAGAGGCCGCCCACGGTATGCTCGCATTAAGTCCCTATGCCGTCAGCCGTTTGGAATCTTACGATCCACCCTGGCCGCTACCGAAGATTTTCCGGCTGAAAAAAGGCGATTCCATTAATCGGGCCATCTTTGACGGCGATGTCATCAACACCACGTCCATGATCTGTGTGGAGGATTATCTCGACGCCCTCAAATGGGCCGGCGGTATCGGGCTTCAGGGTCTGATCGCGAGGAGCAGAGCCAATCTGAATGTGATTGAAAACTGGGTTGAAAAAACAGACTGGATAGAGTTTCTCGCCGAATCGGCCGAGATTCGATCCAATACATCCGTCTGCCTGAACGTCAAGTCGGAAAAGTTTAAGGCCCTCTCCAAAGACGACCAGGCGAAATTTCTCAAAAGTATTGCGTCCGAACTCAGCAAAAAGAACATCGCCCACGACATCGGTTCTTATAAGGACGCACCTGCCGGATTTCGTTTCTGGTGCGGCCCGACTATCGAACCATCGGATATTAAAGATGCCGTTGCCGAATTAGAGACCGTTTATAAGGCGAAGGAAGCCCAACTATAAGGGGCCCATATCTTCAACCGATCATCCCGGCCATCGATCCGGGTTCCGGTTCAAAACATGTTACGATTCAAACGAGCGTGGCAATGGTAAGGAAACAACGAATGGCACGGACTATTTTCATGCCCCGTACCATCCTGTTGGGTCATGTCAATGAATAAAAAAATGGAGGAACAGCAACATGAAAAAAGTTCTGGTCAGCGATACCCTGTCAGCTGATGGCATTGAAATCTTTAAAAACACACCGGGGATCCAAGTCGACGTCAAAACCAATTTATCGCCTGATGAACTCAAGGCGATTATAAAAGATTATGATGCTCTGGCTGTCAGAAGTTCCACCAAAGTGACCCAAGAGGTTATCGACCTTGCCGAAAAACTCAGCGTCATCGGTCGCGCCGGCATGGGATTCGACAACATTGACGTCGCAGCAGCCAGCAAAAAAGGCATCGTCGTCATGAATACCCCAGGGGGCAACACCATCACAACGGGGGAGCACGCCATTGCCATGATGATCGCCCTGACCAGAAAGATTCCCCAGGCAACGGCTTCCATGAAAGCGGGCAAATGGGAAAAAAATAAGTTTATGGGAACGGAGTTTTACAACAAAACGTTAGGCATCATCGGCATCGGGCGGGTGGGTTCCATCGTTGCCGATCGCGCCCGGGGATTGAAAATGAATGTTATTGCCTACGATCCTTTTATTGCTCCCGAAGCCGCCGCGAAAATGGGCATTACCCTGGTTTCTCTGGACGAATTATATCAATCCGCCGATTTTATTTCCATTCATACCCCCCTGACGAAAGAAACAAAAGGGCTTGTCAACAAGGACGCCTTCGCCAAAATGAAGAAAGGCGCCTATATGATTAATTGCGCCCGGGGGGGAATCGTTGACGAAAAGGATCTTTATCAGGCCCTCGTTAACGGAAGTATCGCCGGCGCCGCGCTGGATGTCTTTGAAGAAGAGCCGACAAAAAACACGGAACTTCTGGCCTTGGAACAGGTTATCGCCACACCCCACCTGGGTGCGTCGACGGATGAAGCCCAGGCCAATGTCGCCATCGCCATCGCCGAACAAATCGCCGATTACCTCACAAAAGGTGAAATTCGCAATGCCGTAAACTTTCCATCGGTCAGCGCGGAAATGCTCAGTATCCTGCAACCCTATCTGGTCCTGGCGGAAAAGCTCGGAAAATTTGAAGCTCAACTGGTTTTGGGCGGCATCAATGAAGTGACGGTCGAATACAGTGGCGAGATTAACAATTACCATGTCGCCCCCATGACCATTTCCTTATTAAAAGGATTGTTGACGCCCATTCTGACGGAAAATATCAATTACATCAACGCCCCCGTTATCGCCAAAGAACGGGGCATCAAGGTGATCGAGGCGAAAAGCAGCGAAATGAAAGACTATACCAGTATGATCTCCCTCATCATCAAAACATCGAAAGAAACGCGTTATGCCGCCGGAGCTATCTTCGGCAAGCACGAACCGCGCATCGTCAAACTGGATCAATTCACCATCGAAGTCAATCCGGCCGGTCATATGCTGGTCATCACCAATTACGACAGACCGGGCGTCATCGGCAATATCGGGACGACTCTCGGCGAAAATAATATCAATATCGCCAGGATGCATCTAAGCCTCGATGAAGAGCTGAAACAGGCCCTCGTCGTATTGAGTACCGACAGCATGGTGTCGGAAGAAGTTATGGAAAAGCTGCGGAGTCTGCCCCATTTCATATCGGTTAAGAGTCTGCACATGTAATATCGGGGATATAAAACCATGGCAAATGTTGTAGTTGTTGGAACACAATGGGGTGACGAGGGTAAGGGAAAAATCGTCGATCTTTACGCGCAGAATGCCGACGTCATCGCCAGATTTCAGGGAGGAAACAATGCGGGACACACCCTGGTTGTGAAAGGCGAAAAAACCGTTTTACATCTGATACCGTCCGGCATTTTGCATGATCACAAGATCTGCATCATCGGCAACGGGGTTGTCGTGGATCCAAAAGTTCTTCTGCAGGAAATAGAGGAATTAAAGAACCGCAATTTATTCCCTCCAAATACGAAACTTTACGTAAGCGAAAACGCCCATATCATCATGCCGTACCATCAGAAAATCGATGCGGCCAGAGAGGCTTACAGCGCCGGTAAAAAAATCGGCACCACCGGCAGAGGCATCGGACCGGCCTATGAGGATAAAGCGGCCCGAATCGGCATCAGATTCGCCGATCTCTTTGATAAGGTTCTGTTTCGGGAAAAACTCAAGAGAAGCACGGAAGAAAAAAATTTCTTTCTCACAGAGTATTTTAAAGATGAGCCATTAAATTGGGATTCCATTTATAGTGAATACCTGGCTTATGCCGATCAGCTCAAACCCTACGCAGCGGATACGTCCATTATTATCAGCCGGGAAATCAAGCGGGGCAAGAAGATTCTATTTGAAGGCGCCCAGGGCTCTCTTCTGGACATCGACCACGGCACATATCCCTACGTTACATCATCCAATACAGTCGCCGGCAATGCCTGTTCAGGAACCGGCGTGGGGCCTTCGGCCATCCACGCCGTTGTGGGTCTCTGTAAAGCCTATACGACACGGGTGGGAGAAGGGCCATTCGTCACCGAACTGCTTGACGACGTGGGCGAACATCTCCAGGAGCACGGGCAGGAATTCGGCGCCACAACGGGCAGGAAGAGGCGCTGCGGTTGGCTCGATATGGTGATCGTCAGACAGTCCGTCAGAGTCTCCGGTATCACGGGCATTGCCTTGACCAAGCTTGACGTGTTGACGGGACTTGATAAACTGAAACTCTGTATCGGATATCGAACATCCAAAGGTGAGATCTACACGGAATCCATACCGGCCAACGTCAATAGCCTGGCCGACTGCCAACCTATTTACGAAGAGATGGACGGCTGGTCCGAAGATATCACTCAGGCCCGGTCTCTGGAAGAGCTTCCCCGAAATACGAGGCGATATCTGGAACGATTGGAGACACTGGCCGACACCAAGCTGCAGTTGGTTTCCGTCGGTGCCGGCCGTGAAGAAACGATCATTTTGAAAAATCCTTTTTCCGAGGGGTAGGGGTAGTTTCTCCTTGACTTTTAAACCCCGTTACTGCTAAGAGGGCAAACCTTAAAAGACACCCTTGGGGCCGTTAGCTCAGTTCGGTAGAGCAGCGGACTTTTAATCCGTTGGCCAGGGGTTCAAATCCCCTACGGCCCACCAATAATATAAAGGGTATCAAGATATTACGTCTCGATACCCTTTATTTATTTCTCGCCAAATCACACCAAATTTAATCTCCAAAGGATGGAAAGTATCAAAATCTTTAATATATAAGCATCGAAAAGAAGACAAGATCCGCCCACGAAAAACCGGTGATTTTCTTGTCGACGATATGGATAAGTATGCCGCAACTTTCCTGATACGCCTCGACGGCGGCCGACGAACGGATGACGAGTTCATTACATGCGCGGAAGAGATTTATGAATGACTGCGCACGGGTCGAATATACGGCATCAAGGGCGCTTCGCACCGGCAGTTCAACAAGGTGAAGGTGTCCACCATCAATAAAATGCCTCACAGCAACAAGCCCATCCCCGGTGTCCTGGAACTCCACCTCCTGGATGTGGAAAAATTCAAGGAGCTGATTCACTTAATAAAAACTAAAACTTTTCAAAATGCTGCTTTCATCTACAAAGCGAGCCTTAGGAGCTTTTATTTAAAGTGAATATAACTGTTAGAAAGTGATATTTTTTCGAGAATCCGGTTTTCTGGCAGTTAATATGTTACACAATGCAAGTGACGGATTTCTTTACGGTTGGCAGAAGCGTATAGATTGTTGAAATAATTAACATTATTCAACAAAACCATTCTAATCCCCTGAATGATATGTCGGAATAATTTACAAATATTCTCATTTGCAAATTAATAAAAGAAGTGATTATTGTTAAGTATCGTATAGTTATGTAACTGGTATTATAATTGCAATTCCATACATAAATAGACTGTTGAATTGCATCTGAGATCGATCCGTGGGAGGAGAAGATTTTACGCAACTGCTATTCTTCAATGACGTTTGGATATGGAGGGGCCGGCGATAGAAAAGACGGTAAAAAGTTTTTCATTGACTTTTAAGGAAAGGTAGAGACAGCATGAAACGTTTTAGCATAATCACTATAAGTATCGTTCTCTTGTTATTTGGTTTTGCAAATTTATCATTGGCGGGAATAATTGCCGATGGACAGGTGACAGACTCGGATACAGATCAATCTATGTCAATCTGTACAGATGGTAATTGTGAGTTGGTCTCAGCAACGATCTCCATTTGGGATACTGGCACAGCGGAGTTTCAAGTAAATTATGACCCTGGAAGCTTTAACGGCAATTCCGCAGTCGGCATTAGCCTGGACATCGATCAGGATAGCACGACGGGATCATCAAACAATGGAATGGGAATTGACTACGCCATAATTATCTATGGCACAAACTTCCAAGGGTCTGGTAAAATTTGGAATTATCCCTTTACTACGAGTGGTATAACTTTTACTACGGTGACTTACCTCACAGATGGTGTACAGTTCAATATCCCGATGTCTTTACTGGGAAATGACGACGGTTTATTCAACTACATAGTGTCAGCTTCGAGTCAGCTAACAGACAGCACGATGACATTCATTGGAGACTCAATGCCATCTAATGGGTTTGCCTCAACTTCCGCCGTTCCCGAACCGGCTACCATGCTGCTTCTTGGCCTTGGTCTGATTGGTTTGACTGGAATCAGGAGAAAGATGCGGCAATAGAGATACACATATGTTTTTGATAAAAAGCAGGGTCAATCGGCCCTGCTTTTTTTATTACTCACATCGAATAATTTCTCTCAAATAGACCCCTCAAAAAAATTTCGCTATCCGTTTGAGACACCGTCAGAATGACGTCGATCAGCGTTTTCTATGGGCGGGTGGATAATCCCGCATACTTTCGAGCACACGGCTGCCCCTCCCATCTTCGATCATCTCAACAGGATTCCCGGCCAAACGAAAGAAGGCAGGACCCATCGCATTTGCGAGCCGGTGAATGCTGAACGCTTAGAACATTCAAATCGAATTTTTTACATTTGTCAGCTATTTTCAGACCCGGTCCGCCCGTGTCTGTCAGGGTCACCATCATCGACTGCAATGACTTTTTTCAAGAAAAGACGCGCGGGAGAAATACCTCCGTTTTATATCAATCATAAGAAAAGCCCCTGAAGCTCATGTTCAGGGGCTTTTCTTATCTTCAATATCTAACGGCAGGCGATTTACTGTGATAGGGCCCCCGTAAAGATTTCCTCAACACCTTCGTTGACCGTTGTCCCCCCGGCATTGATATAGGCGAGATAGCCATCCAGATGTTTGATTTCGTTCGTGAGATAAAATTTAGCAGAGAGAATTTTACCGTAATAGTAAGCGGCTTCCTCATTATCTTTGGCCGCTGCCATTGCTTTTTCCCCCGTGATGTCTTCGGCGACGGCCTTGAGCTTTGGAACGGCAATCGACAGGGACCACAGGTGCATCCAGGCATGCGCCACCATCCTCATGGCCTGCTGCAGCGGCGTGGCAATGGCCAGAATGTCCAGGATCTTACCCTCGTCTCTCCAGGCAGCAAGTTTCTGCACGGTCGCGCCCATTTTTTCGACGGCATCCTTGACGGCAACGATATAGGGTTCCTCCACGATGCCGGCGGCCTTCTCGCACGTTTCGGCAATCCGCTTCTTGAACACCTGAAAATTGAACATCTCGGGGTTCATGAGGAGTTTTCTCATGGCCAGGTCGATGGACTGAATTCCGTTGGTCCCCTCATAAATCGCCAGAATCTTGCAATCCCGCGCCAACTGCTCCACCGGATATTCCGAACAATAGCCATAGCCGCCGAAAACCTGCATCGCCTCGGACGTCACGAGCCACGCCAAATCAGTGTTGCCCGCCTTGCACAGGGGAATTAAAAAATCAAGCAGTCCCTGCGCTTCCCTGGCTTTATCGCCCTGCTCGCAATGGGCCAGGTCGGCGCTGTAAGCGGCCAGAAGGGTCAGCATCCTCATGGCCTCCACCTGCGCCTTCATCCAGAGAAGCATCCTTTTGACATCGGGATGTTTAATGATCGGTACCGGGGTAAAATCCCCCTTTTTGGCCGGGTCCGATCCCTGCAGCCGGTTTTTCGCGTAAGTCACGGCATGCATGTAAGCGGAGCTTGCGGTCCCCAGACCCTGCTGGGCCACATCCAGACGGGCTTCATTCATCATCTGAAACATAATCCGCATCCCCTGGCGTTCCTGCCCCAGCAAATAGCCGATACATTGGCCGTTTTCGCCGAATGACAAGGAACACGTGGCCGATCCTTTGATGCCCATCTTATGCTCAATTCCCGCCGTAATGATATCGTTTTGCTGTCCGATTGAGCCGTCCGGATTCACAAGATACTTAGGGACAATAAAAATGGAAATGCCGGGGGTACCGGGAGGATCGCCTTCAATGCGCGCCAACACCGGATGAATGATGTTTTCATAAAGATCGTTGTCGCCGGCGGTGATGAAGATTTTCTGACCCGTTATTTTATAGGTCCCGTCCGACTGTTTGACGGCTTTCGTTTTCAGGGCCCCGACATCCGATCCCGCCCCCGGTTCCGTCAGGCACATGGTACCGCCCCACTGTCCGGAAACCATTTTTTCGACATAGGTTTTTTTCAACTCATCGGTGCCGTGATTGATGATGAGATTGCAGGCACCGACCTTCAGGGTGTCATAGGAACTGAAGGCGACACCAGCCGCGCAAAAATAATCCATGACGGCGCGATAAATGGTTTCCGGCATGCCCGAGCCGCCGTACTGCGCGTCATTGCTCAATCCGGAAAAACCGGCTTCCCGATAAATGTCCATGGCCTTCTTAAACCCCTCCGTCGCTGCGACGGTTTTTGTCCGGGCGTCATATTGGGCGCCGCCGGATTTATCCGCCTCCACATTGGCCGGATAGACCTGTTCGACGGCGATCTCTTCGGCTAAATTCAGGGTGGCTTCGAATGTATCCCGGTCAAAATCGGCATATTTTTCATACTGGTTGAGTTTGTCTGCTTCCAGGACTTCAAAAAGGACAAATCTCAGATCTCTTGAATCGAGTAACGGATTTAATGCCATTGTGAAACTCCTTTTCTGATTATTTATTGCTTTAAGGCTAAGCCCGAGTGAAAAAACGGATTTTGCCGCTTTTTTCCAACGCATTGCTGTCTATCATCATTGAGACCGCATGTCACTATTTTTATTGTATAATGTACATCATGATGGGGGTCAAACTTCATCAGGAGAAAACAACCATCGTAAGCTCTAAATAGGTATCTTTCCGCGAAGCCTCGACAAAGTTCGGTTCACCGGCAGCGAGTCAATTTATTTGTTGTTTACGGATTCAAATCTCTTAAGGCCCGGCAAAATACCAAGACCAGCGATATTAGCCCCCCGAGAAAAATTTCTTTAAATCGCGTTCCATCTTTTTGAATGCGTCTAAGGTCTTCCGGCCTTTATCCTTGAACCAATCTCCGGCTGAGCGGCTTTTTTTCTTTATGGCTTCCGCACTTCTTTTGGCGGTATCGTCAAGCCAATCACCAAAAGACCGGCCCTTTTTCTTTGCCTTTTTTACCGTACCCTCCCCCATCTTTTTGAGGCCTTTACCGACATCTTTCCCCCCTTCCTTAACGGCCTGACCGGTCTCTTTACCCATTTCTTTGAAATTACGTCCGACGTCCTTGACGCCTTCTCTGATAGCTTTGCCGGTCTTCTGTTTGATTTCTTTAAATCCCTCACCGACATCCTTTGTCCCTTCCTTCAAGGCGTTATCGGCCCAGCACGGACCAGTCAGCAAAAGCGCCGTCATGACGGCAATCAATATTTTTCTCATGGGAACCTCCTCTGAAATGAAAGAGAAAAACACATAATTTAATGAGTCATTCTATACATCCCGCTCCCATAAAACGTCAAGAATAAGAATCACAATCCCTGAAGGATGGATTGACATGAAATTGCATCTGTCACCGCTATGATGACGTTGCTTGACCGATCGTTCTTTTATTCATGGGTTTTACGGGAACATGGATCGGCTCTTCCGTTTCGTTCCCTAATATGCTATGTTCCACCTGAATTATGCAGGGACAGGTCTGAGGATCGGGTATCGTTAATACGGGTCAGGCAACACTTCAAAGGTATCCGACGGCTGATATGATAATTTATAAACTGTAACCGCCGACCGGCGGTTGAAGGAGAGGCACAGATGGAAAAAGCATGGCAGGATGTCCTTGACAGATTCCCTTACGGCATTTACCTGGTCACTACCGTAGCCGACGAAGGCAATAACGGAATGATCGCCTCCTGGGTGACTCAGTGCTCCCATGAACCACCGCTTGTCGCTCTGGCCATCCGGAAAAACAGACTGTCTCACGGACAGATTCTCAAGACGGGGAAATTCTGCATCAACGTTCTGCCCAAAGAATCCGCGGGAATGATCGGACAGTTTAAAATTCCGGATTGGAAAAAGAAATTCGATCCGTTTCCACACGAACCATCTCCGAACGGACTTCCCGTGCTGGACGATTGCATCGGTTATGTGGACTGTTCGCTGGAAACAACATTGGATGCCGGCGATCATACTCTTTTTATCGGCAAAATCAAAGCGGGAGCGATGAAAAACACCGGCAAGACCGCCACGCTGTCGACAGCGGACTATGACGGTGTCTATCGGGGCTCAAAATAAGATCGGACATGAATAAAGCCAGGGCCATTTTTCCCCCGGTTCGGCCCGCATTACAAAAATCCTTTATTGGGTCATTGGACACAAATAATTCCATCCATGAAAGATAAATACAAACCGCCGCGACGATTACTTCACACATCCGATTTACATCTGCAATCCTTCAATGACGGCGCATGCCGTGATTTCGAGGCTTTTCTTGTCGCCGCCGGGCAGACAAAACCGGACCTCATCGTGATCGCGGGCGACCTTTTCGATCACCATCGAATCGGTAACGATCTGATCGCTTATGTGGCTGAATCATTAAAAAGATTAGTCGTTCCCGCCATCATCCTACCGGGAAACCACGATTGTCTTGAACCGACTTCGCCGTACCGTCAATCCCGTTTTTGGGACAACTGCTCCAATATCCATATCTTTCGCGAACCGGATGGTGAAATAATCCGCTTGGATGATCTCGCAATCACGTTGTGGGGCAAACCTATTACATCCTACAGCGAGGATATCGCCCCTCTGGGCGGCATACCTCATAGAAAGGGCAACGGCGACTGGCATATCGCCGTGGCTCACGGCCTTTATGCAGGCGACGAGGGCAATGTATCCCGGAGCTATCTGATCACGCGCGAGGATATCATGTGCTCGGGGTGGGATTATGTGGCTTTAGGCCACATGAACCTCTTCAAATGCATCTGCAGCGCGCCCGTGAAAGCTTACTACAGCGGTTCACCCGCGATCTCCGGTGGCGTCGCCATTGTGGACCTCATCGACGATACAAAAATCGATGTCCGTCAATACGTTTTTGACGTAAACAGCCGAATTGCAGCGGAAACAACATAAGATACAGGAGGAGGAATAGCTTTGAAAACGGATTTTGCTAAACTGGACCGGGCTTTTAACCCTCGAACGATCGTCGTAGTCGGCGACAAGGGGGACAATAAATATTTATGGCTGACGGCTCAAAGTGAGTTTAAGGGAGCGCTGTATTCCGTCCAAATCGCCCCGCAGGAGTTTGACGGCATTGCCGCGTTGGGGGTGAAAAATTTCACCAGCCTGATGGATGTGCCCGATCCGATCGATCTGGCGATCGTATCGGTGCCTCGAGTCGTGGCGCCGCGTGTCCTCGATGACTGCATTCAAAAGGGCGTGGCGGCAGCCCATTTCTTCACGTCGGGCTTCGCCGAAACGTCAACAAAGGAAGGCATCAATCTCGAGAAAATTCTCATTGAAAAATCCCAGGCGGCAAACTTCCATCTGATCGGTCCAAACTGTATGGGCATATACAATCCGCGGGTCGGCGTCAAACAGTCGCCGATACAGTACAGCGGCATCGCGGGTCCCATCGGCCTCATCTCACAAAGCGGTACCCACGCCATAAACTTTTCCATCGAGGCCCATCTGCACGGCCTGAACATCAGCAAATCCGTCAGTTTCGGCAACGGTATTATTCTGGATTCCGCCGATTATCTTGAATATTTTGCTCAGGACAAAGATATTGAAGCCATCGGCATCTACATTGAAGGACCAAAGGACGGGCAACGGTTTTTCCGGGTGCTGAAGGAAACAGCGGCGCGAAAACCCGTCGTCATTTGGAAAGGCGGCAGAACAGATGCCGGCAGCCGCGCCATCGCATCCCATACGGGAGCATTGGCGGCACAGGCAGCCGTATGGGACGCCGCGGTCAGGCAATGCGGCGCCGTTACGGCGGCAAATATGGAAGAACTGATCGATATCTTGAAGGCCATAATCTATTTGCGGCCCGTCAAGGGTGACCGCGTGGCCATCACCGGCGGTTCCGGCGGCCTGTCCGTGGCCGTTGCCGACGCCTTTGCCGAAGCCGGTTTGCAGGTGCCGCGTCTCACCCGGAAATCTTATGATGAATTTGCTTCTTTTTTCAGCCTCATCGGCGGAGGATATCAGAATCCCGTGGACACGGGCAATGCAAACTCCCGGGAAATGAAGCGTATCCTCAGTATCCTTGAAGCCGACGATAACATCGACAACATCGTTCTCTTGCTGACAGCACGCTACAAATCCATGTATCTGACCGATCAAATCATCAATGCGACCATCGATATGAGAAATTCCACCTCGAAACCCGTGGCGGCCATCTTATCTTATTCCTTCTCTGCCGAGTATATGGAAAAAGCCCAGACCCTCATCAAGAAACTCCAGGACGGCGGCATTCCGACATTTGTCTCTCTGGAGCGGGGCGCATTAGCCCTCAAAAAAACGCTCGAATATTACCGGTCGAAAAACAGCCAAAAAACGGAATGATTCCAAATTATCTTGACACAAAATAGTGTATTCAGTATTAATTGGGTCAGTTAAGTTGTTTATAACAAATCCGCTCAAACATATTTAACCGGTCGCGGTATTTGCCGCAGCAGCGTAAAAGGTTCATTTCCAGTCAACTAACAACGTCTCGACTCTGCTCTATGCATGGTTTATGAATCAAGTTATGTCATTTCAACCAACTTGAATTGACACTGGGATAAGGGGGACATTGCCTTCGGAACAATGTCCGAATGATTCTTCATCACCCATATTTCACAAAAAAAATGAACTCACGGTGTTTATTCAAAATTGAATATTGGGAAGAACAGCTTCTCTAAATAAAACAAAAGGAACGGGGGTGATAGCTGACTTTATCTTTTATGCCGTTTTAACAAACCATAACAACAAATTTTTTTTAGAATGGAGGCTTAAATGAAACAAGGATGGGAAAAAGCTATCAGGATCATGCTGATCGCAATAATCACAGTTTTTAGCTTGTGGATTACGATGGCAACGGCAGCGGAAAAAGTTCAGTATGGAGGAACCCTGACATTCACGGATATGTACCCTCAGATCAATCCCATGTCATGGGACTCCGCCGACTGGAACTGGAAGCATGGATATGATACCGGTTTTTATATCGAGCATCTAATGATGGGCAACCTCCAAAAGGGGCCGAGAGGGGCCAATTTGTTTCATTTTAAAAACGTAGGCGCCTATATTCCGCCGGAAGCCGTCAGGGGTGAGCTGGCCGAAAGCTGGGAGGTCAACAAGAAACCTCTGCAGATTATCTTTCATCTGCGCAAGGGCGTCATGTGGCAGGAAAAGCCCGGCGTGATGAAGGCCCGGGAGTTTGTCGCCGATGATGTGGTTTACGCCATCAACCGTTTAAAAAATTCCCGCAAGGCCATACCCATGTATCTGACGTGGATCGACCGTATTGAGGCAAAGGACAAACACACCGTTATTTTCCACCTGAATGAATGGAACACCGACTGGGGCTATTACACGGGCTGGGGCTATTACGACGCCATTCAGGCGCCGGAGCAGGAAAAGGCGCCCGGCGGAGCGCGTCAGTGGAAAAACGCCTGCGGGACCGGCCCGTTCATGCTCGAGGAATATAAATCCGCCCATTCGGTCATCTTTAAGAAGAATCCGAATTACTGGGACAAGACCATCATCGACGGCAAGCAATACAAGTTTCCCTTTGTGGACAAGGCCGTCTCGATGCTCATCAAAGACCCCTCCACCATGCTGACGGCCCTCAGGACAGGAAAGCTGGACATGATAACGCTGATGGGCTGGCGGAACATGGAGGAAATGAAAAAGACCACGCCGGAACTGATCTGGTCGAGGAGTCTGGGTATCAATGCGACCATGATCGCCCTGCGCTTTGACCGCAAACCCTTTGACGATCTGCGCGTTCGGCGGGCCCTGAACATGGCCATCAACCGACCGGAATTGTCACAGACCTTCGCGGGGGGGCATTCGGAATATGTCAATGTCCCATATCCCTACTATTTTAAAAACGTTTACACGCCCCTGGAGGAACTGCCACCGGCGGCGAAAGAGCTTTTCACTTACAATCCGGAAAAGGCGAAAAAACTCCTGGCCGAAGCAGGCTATCCCAACGGATTCACCTTCAAGTGCACTTACGGCGGCAGTAGTTCGGAGACCATCGATTATCTGTCCATGATCAAGGCCTATTTGGCCAAGATCGGTGTGAACATGGAAATTGAGGTCATGACTTACCCGGCCGGACTCACCCAAATGATCAAAAAGGTCCACAATGCAGGCTATATGTATTCGACGGACCACGGGACGCCTTTGACCGTTCTCCGGAAGATTTTTTTAACGGGCCAGACCTGGAACGCCTCCATGATCAGCGACAAACATATCGACGAAACATGGAAACGGCTCAATACAGACGCTAAGCTCACACAGAAGCAGCGCGACGCAGAGCTGAAAAAACTGGGGGTTTACACCATCGAAAAGGTGGTGCCGGGCATTCTTTTGAGCGGTTCTTACTATTACACGGCCTGGTGGCCATGGGTTAAAAACTATCACGGCGAACTCCGAGTGGGCTGCCATCGTATGGCCCCGATCATCGCCCGCATCTGGATCGATCAGGAACTGAAGAAAAAAATGGGTTATTAATTAAACCTTTACCGAACGTGCCTGCCGGGTGTTTACTCCCTGCATACCCGGCAGGCTATCCCCTATCCCGCTGATAATTCTTCTTTGGGATTTCAGATTGTTCTTCAAACCACAATATGGCACCGATGTTGCAGCATTCCCGATAATGCAAGAATAACAGACAGTGTGTGATCCGCGACAAACACTGATTGATATAAAACAGGGTGCCATTTCAGGCTCCAATTGCTTTTTATGTTGATATATTATTGCGTTGACCGCTATAGACAAACAGATCAAAACGAGTCATGATTTTGACGGGGCGGCCGGGCAGACGTATCGATCAGGAAAATATTCGACAAGCCATAGAGAAAGAACATCAGTCGGTTGCAACATGAATTCATGTGGGGGGAGACAGGGTTGACCGCGGACGCTATTATAGAAAAAACAGACGGTCAAATGCAAAGGATCGTCTTGATTCGTCCTTTCAAACCCGGGGATAAGGAAATCATTTTCAGACCGGAAAACAGCGAAGATGCATTCGCTTTATCGACCTCCGAATTGTGCTGTCTCCACATGGTACCGAAGGATAAAACATTCTCCCGCGTGCAGCATGTCCCTGAAGAGATTGTCACGGTTACGGAAAGGGCCTATCATGTCAAACCGATTCCCACCGAGAAGTATCCGGCTGGTTTTTATGCCCTGTCTTTGGATGCGACCACCCCTTTCAATGTCATCTTCTTTATGAACCAAGGCGTCGTCACCAGGTCCCAGAAGCGCCGTCTCGGCGAAATTCTTGAAGGGGAAGGTTATATTTCACACACAACCATCGACAATACATTAAACGAGCAGAAAAAAATCCGTAACCGAAAGTTAGGCGAGATTATCTCCGAACAGGCGAATGTTCCCCAGGAAACAATTGAAAACATCATTGAAAAAGCCTATGTGGCCGGCAAAGTGACACCCCGGATGAGAATCGGTGATATCCTGATCAACGCCGACATCATTTCACCAACACAACTTGAAGAAGCCCTGGCCAGTCAGGAACGGGGCAAGAAAATCAGGCTGGGTTCGCTTCTGATTCGTCAAGGGCTCATCACGGAAGAGCAATTGCTCATGGTTTTGGCCTTAAAATTTCATCTCCCGTATGTTGATCTAAACGATGTCATACCGACACCGGAAGCTCTCGCAGCGATCCCGGCCGATATTGTTCACGCCTTGCACGTGTTGCCTTTGGAAGACAAGGGCAAGCAGATCATTGTCGCCACCTCTGAGCCCACGGATTACACCATTCCCGATTCTCTTTATTTCCATACGAAACGTCGCGTTGAAATGGTTGTGGCCACATCCCGGTCCATCTCGGCGGCCATTCAGAAGTACTATCCGAAAGGGGAATACCCCGAAGAGATCATTTGCGGAATGGATGAAGAGGCTCAAGCCCTGGAAATCGAAGACGATATGGAATCCCTGAGCGAATGGAACGACCTTATCATTACTTTGGTCGACGACCTTTTGCTGGATGCCCACAGCAAAGGCGCATCGGACATTCACTTTGAACCGGGTGCGGCTGGGAAGCCTTTGCAAATCCGCTACCGTATCGACGGCGTTTGCAGGGTTGTCCGTCAGGTCCCCAAGGCCTACAAAAAAGCGGTTATTATAAGACTTAAAATAATGGCCAATCTGGATGTCTCCGAACGACGGCACACACAAAATGGCAGGTTTATTATCCCACAGAAAGGCAGGCCCATCGAATACCGTTTAGAAACGGTCCCAACGGTGGAGGCCAATGAAGATGCCGTCGTTAGAATCATATCCACAGCCGCACCCCGCCCCTTAAAGAAAATCGATTTTACGGCGGCCTATCTCGAAAAAATGGAACACTTGCTCTCACAACCCTATGGCCTGATTCTCTGTGTCGGTCCCAGCGGATCCGGCAGAACAACGACCCTCCATGCGGCGCTGAATTATCTCAACACTTCGGAAAGGAAAATTTGGACGGTTGAAGACCCTGTTCAAATCAGGCAGGCCGGGCTTAGACAGGTGCAGGTCCACCCCCAAAGCGGTTTTACTGATCACGAAGCGCTGTGTTCCTGTTTAATGAGTGATCCCGATGTGATCATGATCGGTGAAATGAAAGATGCGGAAACGGTTAAAACGGCCATCGAGGCTTCTCTGACGGATCATCTGGTACTCGGAACCCTTCATGCCAATAGTGGCGCTGAAGCCGTTGTCCGACTGATCGATCTGGGCGTTGATCCGGCAAAATTAGCCGACGGTCTTCTGGGCATCCTGGCACAACGACTTGTCCGGCGACTCTGCGGGGCCTGCAAAAAACCCTATAAACCCTCAAGCGACGACATAGATCAACTGGCGCGCTTATACGGTCCCCGGTGGAAGGGAGACCAGACCAATCTGGAAACGGATCAAGACGCTCAATTGATGAAAAAGGTCGGGTGTAATTTATGTGACAACACAGGTTATAAGGGTCGCATCGCTGTTCATGAATTGTTTATGAACAATAATAAATTAAAGCGGATGATTCGTCAGAAGGCATCCGTCGATGAACTCGCGAACTTGGCGTCGGCAGACGGCATGAAAACCCTGCTGATGGACGGTATCCAGAAGATCATCAACGGCGAGACGGATGTCGACGAACTGTTGAAAGTCTGCCGCTATGATCATGTTGTCATAGGGTGACATTTTCTCCCATTGTATCATCAAATCCCATGTATTATCATAGCCTTGTGATGATTGATTGACACGCAAGATCCCTTCCATTATAATCACGCATTCTCTATATGAATCAAAATCATAAGGCACCATCATGAATCAGGATGATATATCCGCATCCGCGGAAAGGGAAAAAATAAAGGAAAAGGGTATCATACCTGCCCGGAAGTATCGTTCCGGAGCGGCAAGTTTCGGAGCCACAGTCACCGGCGCCCGCGCCACAGGGGTTTCCACGACGGGGGCCGCCGCAACGGGTGCCGTCGCCGTGGGCGCTGTCGGTTTGGGCTTTCTCGCTTTGGGAGCAGTAACCATCGGCGCGCTGACCGCGGGGGCCGTGGCGGTCGGACGCCTTGTCATCGGCAGGTTCCATGCAAAGCGGGTCAAAATTGATAAGCTTATCGTCGATGACCTGACCGTTAAAAAGATTAGAATTACCGGCGGCGATTGATCAACATCGAAGACGGGCGGATTTTCATTTTCATGGGTCATGATCCCTTGAGACATCACAAAGGACAAAAAGCATGTATAGCGGGTAAACGCTGACAGGCAACAAGATATTAGATTCAACATAAATTCGATACTCGCCCATTATCACTTGTCGAAGGTCACTATTTTCGTATCAACGCATGAGGAGGATGAAGGATGGAAAAACGTCTGGAAGGAAAAGTCGCCATCGTCTCGGGAGCAGGTCAGACACCGGGCGATACCATTGGAAACGGGAGGGCCATGGCTGTTCTGTTTGCCAGGGCCGGCGCCAAAGTGATGCTGGTCGACCGCCGCCTGGAAGCGGCTGAGGAAACCCAAGCCATCATCGATAACGAAGGGGGTGAATGCTTTGCTTTTTCCACCGATGTCACACGCTCGGAAGACTGCCGGCGTATGGCGGATAAATGCGTCGAGACCTACGGTAAAATAGACATCCTGGTGAATAATGTCGGCATCGGCGGCGGCAACGATTACAGCCCCGTTCAGTTAAGCGAAGAGGAATGGGACAGCATATTCAACACAAACATCAAAAGCGCCTTTCTGACCTGTAAACACGTTTTGCCTTTTATGGAAAAGCAGGGCAGCGGTGCTATCTTGAATATTTCCTCCGTCGCCGCCATCGCGGGCACCAACATGGTGGCCTACAAATCTTCCAAAGCGGCCGTGAATGCCCTGACCCACTCTCTCGCCGTTAAATATGCCAAAAAGGGTGTCCGCGTCAATTGCATCATGCCCGGCCTGATGAATACACCTATGGCCATCGAAGGCATTTCCAGCAGAGGCAGAATATCAAAACAGGACCTTATCGAACAGCGCAACCAACGCGTTCCCCTCAAGGGCGGTATGGGATCGGGCTGGGATACGGCCTATGCGGCCTTATTTCTATGCTCCGATGAAGCCAAGTTCATCACCGGCGTCATTATCCCTGTGGACGGCGGGCAATCGACATTGGTGGGATGAAAACAGGCTCAAGGTACAAAGTTTAAGGTACAAGGTACAAGGAGAATTGGACTTTGAAATGATAATGAGAAACCATTAACCGTTATAGGGTGATTCGAATGAAAAAAGTCAGATTGGGCAGAACAAATTTGATGGTGACTAAACCCGCATTTGGCGTCCTTCCGCTGCAGCGAGTGGAAATGACTGAAGCGGTCGGCATTTTAAGGAACGCTTACGAAAGCGGCATCAATTTCTTTGACACGGCCCGAGCCTATACCGACAGTGAGGAAAAAATCGGCAACGCCCTATCCGACGTCCGAAAGAATATCGTTATCGCGACCAAAACCCAGGCAAAAACAAAAGATCATGTTTTAAAACATCTCGAGAAAAGCTTAAAGATGCTAAAAACCGATTACATCGATATCTATCAGTTGCACAACCATGATCAGCTGCCGGGACAGGATGATCCCGGCTCCATTTATCGGGCGCTTCTCGATGCCAAGGCAAGCGGTGTTATCCGCCATATCGGTATAACGAACCACCGGCGGAAACTCGCGTTGGAAGCCATAGACACCGGTATGTTCGATACGCTGCAATTCCCCTTCAGCCTGCTGGCCACCAAAGAAGACATCGCGTTAGTGGAGGCCTGCAAAAAAAAGGATGTGGGCTTCATTGCCATGAAAGCCTTGAGCGGCGGCCTGATTTCCAACATCCCGGCGGCCGTTGCTTTTCTCAATCAATATGAAAACGTCGTCCCTATCTGGGGGATTCAGAGAAAATCGGAACTTGATCAATTTATCGAACTTGCAAAAAATCCGCCTTTCCTTGACGAAGCCATGCAAAAACAGATAGAGAAGGACCGCGTTGAACTGGCCGGGAACTTTTGCCGGGGCTGCGGCTATTGCATGCCCTGCCCTGTCGAGATTCCCATTAATACGGCCGCACGCCTGTCACTGATGCTCATGCGGGCGCCGGTCCGTCATTTTCTTTCCGACGCCTGGTATAAAGAAATGATGAAAATCGAAGACTGCACGGATTGTGGAAGCTGCAAAGAACAATGTCCTTATGAACTTGATACGCCGGAATTGCTCCGTTCCAATCTTAAGTTTTATAAGGAATTCTATGAAAAGCATAAAGACGACCGGAAGAGTTGATCATGACGGTTGAAATGTACCGGCGGTTGTTTACGAAAAACCGACTATTGACATCCGGTCTCTTTTCATGTCACTGTCCCAAGTCCGGAATCTGGCAATAAATCATGAGGTGAACGATGAGTGCTGTTCCACAAATTGAAGAATTCTATACCCAAAGAGGAAAGCGGGCCCGGCAACTGCGGGATGCGGGCCAAAAGGTGGTCGGCTATTTTTGCTGCTTCGTGCCGGATGAAATCATTGCCGCCTTCGATATGGTCCCTTACCGCATCCAGGGCTGCCCCAGCGAGCCCATCGATCGGGCGGACGCCTACATCGAACCCATGGCCTGCCCGTTCGCGCGAAGCTGCTTAAATATGGCTGTTAAAGGGGATTATGATTTTCTGGACGGGTTCGTCGCCCCGCACAGCTGTGACACGATTGAACGTATGTACAGTATCTGGCACCATAACACACCCGCCGCGTTCAACCATTTTCTCAATGTGCCTCACATGATGGGGCCCAGCTCCGATACCTTTTACCGCAAGGAACTGGAATTTTTTATCAAGGCCCTGGAAAACTGGTCGGGCCGGACGCTCGATCAGGAAAAACTTAAAGAAACCGTCAAGCTTTACAACCGGAGACGGGCCCGCCTCCGGGAACTCTATGCGCTGAGGAAGCCCGACCCGCCATTAATATCGGGCGTCGAGATCACGGAATTGATGGTGGCCGGCATGGGAATTCCGGCTTGTGAACATATTGAATTAATCGATAATATGATTGCGGAGGTCGTCAAGCGCCCGAAACCCAAGCATCAAAAATTGCCCCGCATTTTCATCTGGGGTAATGAAATCGATGATACGGCCTTTATCCGGTTGGTTGAAGACAGTGGTTCTTACGTGGTTATGGATGACCTTTGTACCGGCTCCCGGATTTTCTGGGATGATGTGCCGGAGACGGACGATCCGCTGGACGGCATTGTCAGCCGCTATCTCCACATTAACTGTCCCCGCAGTTACATCCCCGCTGCCGGCAACCGCGAAGAAGATCTGCAAAACCGTTTCGGCCACATCGGCGATTTCGTCAAACAGTGGCGTGCCGACGGGGTGATCCTCTATATTATCCGTTATTGCGACACCTGTGAACTGGACGGTCCCGATTTACGGGAGCATTTAAACGCCATGGGCATTCCCGTGATCATGATCGAGGACGATTATTCCATTTCAACCATCGGACAACTACGAACCCGCATCCAGGCATTTCTGGAGATGATCATTTAGGGAGAAAGACTATGGAAGAAAGAGAACCGGCAAAAACAACAGCCACCAAAGGGACCGACGCGGCACGCAAGATACGGGCCATGGTCAAAAACATATACAAAAGCTGCCACGAAGCCCAAAGCCAAGGCAAAAAGGTGGCCTATATCATGGTCTCATCACAGTACGATGAAATCCTGCGGGCGATGGATATCGTCCCGTTGCCGACGGAAAACTACGCCGGCCTCTGCGCGGCCAAACGTGATATGGACCGGTTCCTGACCAAGGCGGAGGAGGACGGCTACTCCCAGGTTCTCTGCAGCTACGCCCGCATCGGACTGGGTTTTGACAGCCTGCGCAAAGAACTGGGCGGCATGCCCGAAAACGCCCCGGACGGCGGGATGCCCCTGCCTGATATCATTTTGGGCAGCAGCGGCGTCTGTGATCCGCGATTTAAATGGTTTCAGGCCTGCGGCCGCTTCATGACGGCGCCGACTTACAGTATCGATGTGATGCACCCGCCTGTTCACTGCGATTTGAATGCCGTGCGTGATCACTATGTTCAATATCAAAAGGTGCAGTTTGAGGGACTCATCGCTTTTCTGGAAAAGCAAACAGGTAAGCCATTGAACAAAGACCGTCTTTGGGAAACCATCCGTCTGGGCGATGAAGCCTGGCGGCTCTGGTACGAATCCGATCGGCTGCGGACGGCAAAACCCTGCGTCATGCCGTCCCAGGATCACTTCAATGTCATGGTGCCCGCCTACTATTACAGCGGCACTCAGGAAGCGGTGGATTATTTTCAAGACCTTGTCGACGAAGTAAAATATAAAGTCGAAAACAAGCTGGCCGTCGTGCCGGATGAAAAATATCGCATCCTCTATGGCGGCGGGCTGCCCCCTTGGCACACGATGTGGTTTTTCAACTATTTTGAAAGCTTCGGCGCCGTCTTTGTCATTGAAAACCAGTACCGGGGTTTCGATCCCGTCGAGGTACCCGACCATGTGAAAGATCCCGTTGAATATCTGGCCTGGCGGGCATTTTTGCGTTATACCGCACGCCACGAACAGGCGAAGGCCAACAGTGGCAATCCCGTCGTGGAAAAGATCCTCGATCTGATTCAGGACTATGATATCGACGGCGTCTTTTTCCATGCCTGCCGGTCCTGCCGGGCAACGACCATCGGCCAGATCCATACGAAAAACATGCTCGGCCGCTATAGCGATCTGCCGATGACGCAGTTCGTCTCGGACATGGTGGATTTGAGGGATTACTCGGAGGCCCAGTGGAAGGCGCAGATTCATGCCTTTTTGGATGCCATGGCTTCCAGAAAGAAATAGGGACAATGCATTCTATTTTTCCAATAAGGACCTGCCATTATGAACTTCGCCGGCATTGACATCGGATCGACGATGACGAAGGTGGTCATCGTCGACGAACAGGAAAACATCATCCAGGAACTCATCGGTCCTACGGGCGCCGAACATCGTCATCTGGCCTTGACGGTCATGAAAGAAGCGCTCGAAAAGACCGGGCTTATCTTTGAACAGCTGGGTTTTATCGTCGCCACGGGCTATGGCCGTATCAATGTTCCTTTCGCCGATAAGCAGATCACGGAAATCACCTGTCATGCCCGCGGCGTGCGGGCCCTTTTTCCATCCGTCCGCATCGTCATTGATATCGGCGGTCAGGACTCCAAAGGGATAAAGCTTAATCAGGAAGGCCGCGTTGTGAATTTCGTGATGAACGACAAATGCGCGGCCGGGACAGGACGCTTCCTGGAAGTGATTGCCGAAACACTGGGCATAGAGCTGACCGACCTGGGGCGCCTCTCCCTCCAGGCGGAAAATATCGTTCAGATTTCCAATACCTGCACGGTTTTTGCGGAACACGAAGTCACATCGAGGCTGGCCGAGGGGGCAAAGATTCCGGACATATGCGCCGGACTTCATGAAGCCATCGCCGGCCGGGTCGTCAATATGGTCAGGACTTTGGGCATTGAAAAGGAGGTCGTCGTGACCGGAGGAGGCGCGAAAAATCCGGGACTGGTCAAAGCCATCGAGGGTAAGGTGGGCTTCCCGGTTTTGACGCCCCCGGAGCCGCTGATCACGGGCGCCCTGGGCGCCGCTCTGACCGGTAAAGATCTTGCCGATAAGGGCCTGGCTCCGGACCAGGAAAGACGATTGGAAGGAGTAACTTTTTTTAAATGAGTATGTCGGATAAATACTTTGCCGGCCTGGATATGGGTTCGGCCTTTACCAAGGCGGTCGTAACATGCAACAAAAAAATGATGGCATCAGCTGTAAGCCCTTCTGGGGGCAACTACCTCAATGCGGCCCGCCGGGTTCTTGATGAATCGTTATCCCAAGCCGGGATCGGTTTTGAAAACCTCGCCGGAATTGTGGCAACCGGCCTGGGAGCGGGAAACTGCGCCTTTGAAGCACGTAAGGTCTCCGATCTATCCTGTCAGGCCATGGGTTGTTTCTGTCTGTTTCCCTCGGCCCGCACCATCATCGACATCGGCGGGCAATTTACCAAAGCCGCGCGAATAAACCCGGAAGGCCGACTCCTGGATTTTCTGATCAGCGAGAAATGCGCTACCGGCTCCGGCAGGTTTTTACAGATCATTGCCCGCATCCTCCAGATCAACATCGAGGATATCGGTCCGCTCTCCTTGAAATCTCAAACACCGGTGGAATTTTCCACCAACTGCGCGGTCTTTGCCGAATCCGAGGCCATATCCCGCATTGCCGAAGGTGCCGCCAAAGAAGACATTTTGGCCGGCGTCCATCGCGCCATGGCCTCGAAAGTCTCCATGCTGGTGAAAAGACTGAAAATGGAACCCGATATCGTTATGAGCGGGGGAAGCAGCCAGGACGCCGGCCTTGTTGCCACCGTCGCTCAGGCCGTGGGTATGGAGATCCTCGTTCCGGAAAAGCCCATGATTACGGCCGCCCTGGGAGCCGCCTGCCTCGCTGAAGACGAACCGGATATATAAGATCCCTTAAGGAAAAAGCGGCTCTTCGTCGAGAACTTCTCTGATTTTCCTGGATAAATCAACCAGACTGAAGGGTTTCTGTATAAAACCGTTGCAGCCGCGCGCCAGGATGCTTGAGGCTTGGCCATTCATACTGTAACCGCTTGACAATACGACCTTTATTTGCGGGTTGATGGTCTTCAAAGCATCGAAAACCTCGGATCCGCTCATGCCCGGCATGATCATATCCAGGATGACCAGATCGATCTTTTTTTGCTGCTTTTGATAAACCGCAATCGCATCCTCTCCATGTTCGGACGTCAAAACTTCATAGCCGAGGGCCTTGAGCATACTTTCCCCGACCTGAACCACCGGTTTTTGATCATCGATCAGGAGGATCATTTCCGAGCCTTTCAATACCTCACGGACTACTGCTTTTTCTTTAAACACCTCTTTATCTGAAACCGGCAGATAAATATTGAATGTCGTCCCCTGCCCTCTTTCGCTGTATACATTGATGAAACCGCCGTGGTTCTTGATGATGCCATAGGCGGAAGCCAATCCGAGACCCGTTCCGCGCCCCATTTCTTTGGTCGTGAAAAAAGGTTCAAAGATCCTTTGTTTGGTCACTTCATCCATACCGGCACCCTGATCCGTTACGGACACCCTTACGTAGCGTCCCGGCTCCAGGTAGGAACTCCTCGAGTGATTGGCATCAATGACGACATTCGACGTCTCCAGATAAAGATCGCCGCCGGCCGGCATGGCCTGCCAGGCATTGACCAAAAGATTTAAAAAGACCTGCTCGATTTGCCCCCGGTCCACATCGACGATCCAGATGTCTTCTTCTTGCTTTTTGAATATCCTGATTTCTTTTTTCGTCCGGCTGAACAGTTCGGAGGTTCTTGAAAGAAGATCGTTTAGATCCGTCGGCTTCACTTCATACTTGCCGCCCCGGGCGAATCCCAGGAGCTGCTTGGTCAGATCGGCGCCTTTTTGTACCTGTTCTTCAATAATTTTGAGATATTCACGGTCCTCGCTGTCAATATCGGCATTGGTCAGCATCAGGGAAGTATAACCAAGGATGGTCATCAGCAAATTATTAAAATCGTGGGCAATGCCGCCCGCCAATGTACCGATGGCTTCCATTTTATGGGCCTGGCGGAGTTGAAATTCGAGATTGCGTTCGTTCGTGACGTCAATCATCGTTCCCGTCACGGCCGGTTTGCCTTTGTACATCATGGAACCGCCGAGAATCTTCAATGTTATCACTTTGCCGTCTTTTCTTATCGTTCTGAATTCATATTCGACGGTATCCACCTCGCCGGACAAGCGCTTATCAATATTGGCTTTAACTTTCCGTCGATCCTCAGGGTGAGTCAATTCAAGGGCCGACATTTTATCGCATAACTCGTCATGGGAGTATCCCACGATGTCGCAGAATCTTTGATTGACAAACCGGAAAATATCATCCTGGACAATAAAAAAACCGGCCAGGGATTTTTCGATGACGTTACGGTATTTATCCTCAGATTCACGGAGAGCCGCCTCGGCACGTTTCGTTTTTGTGATGTTAATTAATGAAATCAATACTTTATCATAATTTTTTTCATGGCCGGACGGAACGGACCATCTCAAATTGAAATAGATGTCTTCATTATCGACGCCCATGGGAAAGGATAATTCGCCCTCAAAGAAATTAATTCCTTTCTCCAAATTGGTGATCGTTTCCTTGAATCCCCTAAAAATCATGCCTCTGGTCGAATCATCCACGAGCGGGCTTTCCCATGCCGCTTTCGTATCGACATCCCACAACAATTGTCTGATAAATTTAAAATAATCTTCTTTCCTCTGAAATCCGGAAAAACTCAGCACCGTGTTGTTGACATCCACAAACGAAAGTAAAGACAATAAACGGCGCGCTTCTTCAGGATGGTCGTCCAAATACAGGCTTAAATCGTCAACGCCTGATGCGGACAGCTCTTCAAGACGTTTTTTAATTGCAGAACCATTCATTTCGATCAAACCGATAGGAGAATGGTTGAAAATGCTTCGATACCTTTCCTCGCTTTTGCGCAGAAGATCTTCCTTCTCCTTGCGGTCCGTGATGTCTTTGACGATATGAATGATTTCAACAATACGGCCTTCATCATCGAGAATCGGATCAACGGAAACATTGATCCACATCCCTCTGTTCTCGACATACATTTCTGCTTCCTGATGCTCCCTGGTGGAGATCATCTTGGCCAAAGGGCATTCCTCAGGAGGTGCATCTGTTCCATGCATCAGCACATAGCAATGTTTTCCTATAAGCTCCGGCACCGGAAGACCGAAAAAATCGACGGCCGCTTTATTCATATGTTTAATTTTGAAGTCAAGATTGAGAATCATAACCTGGTCGGTGATAACGTCAAATATTTTTTGCCACTGGTCCATGGCTTTCATCATTCATCTCCGGATTGTTCGGTTCCCGTATTTTCGATTATCGGATCCCCTGAGCAAATACAATTCATATGACAACGTCTCAGTCATTAAAAAAGAACTATCCTGAAAAAATAATACCTGCCTTCGCATTTACTCCCGCCGGCGGGAAAAGTGGATAAAATCACGGTACGTGTAAATTTTACAGCTTATTATATGCAATTTTTTCGGAAAAGTCTTGCAGAATCTTTAGGAATTACACCTTGATATGGACGATCGGCAAACCCAGGTGCCGGCGTTTCGTTTCCCCGTAAAGTTTCGTCTGTTCCCGGACGGTCGGCGCGCCGCGCTTTCCCCTGCCGAACTGTTCGATGGGATGCGAGGCGCCCAGATGAAGGGTATGCTTGCCGTATTTGCCGCTCAACTCGTCCACGGCGTGGTACAGTTCCCGAATCTTCTCCGCCTTAACGGCATCCTCGAAAAGAGAGTACTGGATCTGGGTATGCGGCGCGAGATCGATCAGCACGATCCCCGTCGCCCGGTAGCGTTCGCCCTGACCATAGAGAACATCGAACATCTCCTCCAGTGTCCCCACGAGTTCCAGGGGATAGTTGGACGGACGATTGAGCTTCGCTTCGGCGGCGGTGGTGTCGAAGTTCTGTTTTTTGAGGAACGAGACGATTTTTTTGGGGGCCAGGCCATAGCGCCGCGCCTTGATGCAGGCGGACTCCAGATTTCTCAGCAACTGGGCGAAAAGGTATTCCCGATTATTCGTCGGGGGGGCAAAGGTCTTGGTCTTGCTGATGGAGGCATAGGTGCTCTTCTCTTCCGGCGAGACGGGATAGACGGACTCCCCGCGCAGTTCCTGCCAGATTTCCACGCCGGGTTTGGTAAAGCGCCTTCTCACGACATCTTCCGGCATTCCGGCGAATTCGAGGGCCGTCCGGACGTTCATTTTCTGCAAGTAATTCGTCGTCGCGTGGCCGATGCCCCAGACCTTCTCCACCGGCAGGTCCTGAAGATACCGGCCGATCTGCCGGCCGGGGATCACGGTAAATCCGTCGGGTTTTTTATACTTGGAGGCCACCTTGGCCAGGACCTTGGTCAGGCTCAACCCCACGGACACGCCGATGTCCAGTTCCCTTTCGATCTGGACCTTGATCTTCAGGGCGATGGCCTCATAGGAGGCATGGAACGGCCGGCGCATCCCCGTAATGTCGGCAAAGGCCTCATCGATGGAATACTCCTCCGTCTGGGGCGTAAAGCGCCGGATGATATTGAACATCCGCCGGGAAAAGAGGCTGTAGGTCTCATAGTCGGAAGGCAAAACCAACAGGGACGGGCAGATTTTTTTCGCCTCGTGGAGGGGAACGCCCCGCTTGATTCCCAGATTTTTCGCCGCGTAGCTGGCGCAGGCGACGATGCCGCGCTCGCCTCCCGTGATGAGGGGCTTCCCTCTGAGCTCCGGGTGGATCGCCTCCTCGCAGGACGTAAAAAAGGCATCACCGTCGACGTGCAGGATCGCCCGGGGCCAGGAATAAAGACTGAACAGGATGTCGTCGCTCATGGTTAAACCTTTTCCAACCTTTGACTTTCGTCATTTCGAGGGGCCCCGCTGAAGCGGAGCAAAAGCGTAAACCGGCTGGTGGGATCAGCCCGTTTGACTTCAATGGGGCTCAAAATCTTTTTCCGACCATGCTTCATCCCGCTTCGCTGCCGTTTTTTATGGGGACGGTTTTGAAAACTGTCCCCATAAAAAACGCCTCAGACATCGACCCCGGCGGTCGCTCCGCTGCGATGGCATGGAGCCCGGAAAAATCTTGCATTCGCCCTGATGAAGTCAAACGGGCTAATCCTTTCTTTTTTAAATTCACCGGCGGCCGAAACAACAATGAATCGGTCATTTTCAAGGCTTTTCCCCGTGGAAGATATATTAATAGAACGTACGTTCTAATGTCAAGAGAATTTTGGGGAGAGGAGCAAATCATTAAGGTGTATCAAATTACCTTGACATCGAATAAAGGCGTCTCCTATATTCGTAAATCAAACGGTTTGTTTAATGTCAAATTGAGTGCCGATTAACGAACAGAAAAATGCGGCGGGACCGGACATGACCGAACGGTGGGAGACGAGCATGAAAAAGGCATCTCATGATTTTCAGGTTTTTGCCAAACCGGCCGGGGCCGTCTGCAATTTGGAATGCCGTTATTGCTACTATCTCCAAAAAGAATCGCTCTACCTCGAAACGGACCCCTTCTGCATGCCCGACGACCTGCTGGAAGATTATATCGCCCAGCAGATTGCCGGCACCCCGGACAGGAACATCAGCTTCTTCTGGCACGGTGGTGAACCGACCGTTCTGGGTCTGGATTATTTCCGGAAGATCGTCGCACTCCAGAAAAAGCATCAGCCTCCGGAAACGCGTATCACGAATAACATCCAGACGAACGGCATCCTGATCACGGAAGACTGGTGCCGGTTCTTTGCCGAGGAAGGTTTTTCCGTCGGTTTGAGCATGGACGGACCTGCGGCGCTGCACGACGTCTATCGCGTCACCAAGGGGCAAAAGCGGACCCACAGACAGGTCATGCAGGCTTATCGCCTCCTGAAACATCACAGGGTTCCCTGCGACATCCTTTGCGTCGTCCATGACCGGAACGTCCGGGAGCCGTCGGCGGTCTATCGCTTCTTCAAAGAGATCAAGGCCCAGTACATCAGCTTCATCCCCCTTGTGGAAAGGGACGGAAACGGGGGAAATACCGTGACGGATCGGACCGTTCCCGCCGACGCCCTCGGTCTTTTTCTCTCCGCCATCTTTGACGAATGGGTCCGTCAGGACATGGGCCGCATGATCGTGCAGATCTTCGAGGAGGCGGCCCGCCCCGCCTACGGCCAGACACACTCCCTCTGCATCTTTCGCCCAACGTGCGGCGACGTGCCGGTGATCGAACACAACGGCGACTTTTACGCCTGCGATCATTTAGTCGATCCCGCTCACCGCCTGGGCAACATCCGCGAAACCCCGCTTGTTTCCCTGGTGGACAGCGCTCCTTTGAAGCGCTTCGGCGAGTCGAAGCGGGACACCCTCCCCCGATACTGCCGGGACTGTGACGTCCTGGCCCTGTGCAACGGGGGATGTCCGAAAGACCGGATCATCAAGACGCCGGACGGTGAAAACGGCCTGAATTATTTATGCGCGGGCTATAAGCAATTTTTTACCCACTGCCGTCCCTATACCCTGCGCATGGCGGCCCTGCGGATGGCCGGTCAAAGGCCGGAACGCCTGATGCGGCTTCTTCAGACGGAAAACGCCGCGACCCGTTCTGCTGTGGGACGAAACGATCCCTGCCCCTGCGGGAGCGGCAAAAAATACAAGAAATGTTGTATGAACGCCGGAAAATAAAAAAAGGAGGAACAGGTTATGCGGTATGAATCGAAAATGATGGCGGAAATTGTCAATATGCGGGGCCATGAGAACGATCTGATCGACGCGTATTTCGCCCGCCCCCTTGGAGACGGTCCCTATCCGGGAGTGGTCGTCGTCCATCACATGCCCGGATGGGACAATCCGACCAAAGAAATAACGCGCCACTTCGCGTATCAAGGCTATTGCGCCATCTGCCCCAATCTGCATTTCCGGGAACACCAAGGGTCTTTCCGTAAAAACGCCCAAAGCGTCAGGGAAGCGGGCGGTATGCCCGACGACCGTACGATGGGGGATATTGAAGGAGCCATCGAATATCTGCGTACTCTCCCTTACTTAAAAGGAAAAGTCGGCATCATCGGCTACTGCTCCGGCGGACGCCAGGTCTATTTGGCGGCCTGCACGGTCCCCGGCATCGATGCCGCCGTTGATTGTTACGGCGGAGGCGTGGTCGCACCCCCCGAACAGCTTACGCCTCGTCAACCCGTGGCACCCATCGATTATACGAAAGACCTCCAATGCCCCCTCCTGGGTCTTTTCGGCAAGGAGGATATGCGGCCGTCACCGGAGGATGTGGCCAAAACGGAGGCAGAACTCAAGAAGCACGGCAAGACCTATGAGTTCCACTCCTATGATAATACCGGCCATGCCTTCTTCATGGTCGACAGCGGTCTATACCGGCCTGAAGCGGCCATGGACGGATGGAGCCAGATATTCAAGTGGTTCGACAAATACCTGTATGGAACCCCATAGCACGTAAAGGTTGACGAAGCCTAATCAAGGACGGGTTCATATTAAAGATCTCGATTCAGGATGCCGATACGGGATATTGGATTAATCTCATGGAGGTGACGGCATGTCTGTTATATCGGGTATCGCTTTATCGGCTCTCCGGTCATTGGATAAAAAGATGGAAACGACGGCCAACAACATTGCCAATGCCAATACGGACGGATTTAAAAGGGATCGCGTTGAATTTCAGGAAACCTATCCTCAGGGCGTCAAGGTAACCCTCAGCAAGCCGGATGAACCGGGTGCCGTGGTTGTCGATGACATCAGCGGCGAGTTCAAAGAAACCTCCAACGTCTCTCTGGAAGAGGAAATGGTCGATCTCATCACAACGCCCTTACAGTATAAGCTGGATCTGGAAGTCCTTAAAACGGAAGACGAGATGCTGCAATCGCTGATTGATATCAAGGCGTGACATTGATGTTTTGCTACCAATTCCCATGACGCCATGGGTAGGTACGACTCATGAAAATCCTTTGTCACGGATAATCGTTAAAAATAAATATTTTCGATCTTAAAGATCCCGTTACTCGTCACAATTTGCTATTTACCATTCACCATTCCATTTCCGGGAACGGGACTTTGTCATGTTTGAAATGATTTTTTCCTTGCTCTCCTCGGAAATAAAAAGTAATAACATCTCTCAATTCAAAAGCTTACTGATGCCCAATAAACGAAAAGGAGTCGCCCGATGAGATCATACGTTGTTTTTTCGTCCATGGGAACCGACCGCCCCGGTCTGGCCAAGGAAATATCCGAATTCTTCACGGCGCGAGGCATTAATATTGAGCGCTCCCGAGGCTGTGTCCTGGGAAACGAGTTTGCCATGATCATTCTGACCTCCGGAAAAACGGAAGATATCGAAAAGTTTGTCAATGATGTGGAAGGCCTGCGCGAATTGACGGGGCTGGATATTCATGTGCGAAAAACCAAGGCGCCCAGCCACCGGGAAGTGTTGCCGTCCATTCCCTATAAACTTCTGGCCATCACTGCCGACCGGCCGGGCATCATCCATCAGATCTGCAAAGTTCTATTCGATAAAGGCATCAATATCGATGATATCGCCAGTAACGTAGACCATAATCCGGTGACGGGCGCTAACGTTTTTCATATGACCTGCTACTTTTCCCTGCCGCCGACCGTCAAGATTATCGATCTGAAAAAGGAATTTTCCCGCATCAGCGATGAATATAATATCGATATCCGATTCGACGCGGTCATAGAAAAATAAGATTATGACAACCGGAAATAAACGCCTCCAAGATAATACGATGAAGCCCATCATTGAAATTGCCGAATCCATCGGCCTCACAGAAGACGATTTGGAATTTTACGGCCGCTATAAGGCCAAGGTCAGAATGGAGTCCATCCGGCGATTTGAAAAACGCAGCAGTTCTTCCTTGATTTTAGTTTCCGCCATGACACCGACACCGGCAGGGGAAGGAAAGACGACTGTCTCCATCGGCCTTGCCCAGGCCCTCAACCGTCTCGGCAAAAAAACAATCGCCGCTCTGCGCGAGCCGTCCCTCGGCCCCGTTTTCGGCATCAAGGGCGGAGCGACCGGCGGCGGTCTGTCACGCCTGCTGCCCGCGGACGATATCAACCTGCACTTTACCAACGACTTCCCGGCCATCGAAAGCGCCCACAATCTCCTGGCGGCGGTTCTGGACAACTCCATTTTTCACGGCAACCCCCTCAGCATCGATCCGCGAAAAGCCATGTGGCGCCGGGTCGTGGATATGAACGACCGATCGTTGCGCAATATGGTTATCGGTCTGGGAGGGGCCGCCAGCGGCGTCCCCCGCGAAACGGGTTTTGACATCGTCCCGTCCAGTGAAATCATGGCGATTCTGTGCCTTTCCCGTTCCTACCGTGAATTAAAGGAAAAAATCAGCGAGATCCTGGTCAGTCTTACCTATGACAATCAACCGGTACGGGCGGGAAATTTGAAGATTGAAGGCGCCGTCACGGCCCTCCTGAAACATGCCCTGCTGCCCAATCTGGTCCAGACGACGGAAGGAACGCCGGCCATCGTCCACGGCGGCCCCTTTGCCAACATCGCTCAGGGAACGAACAGCATCATCGGCACCGATCTGGCCACGCGCCTGGCCGATTTTGTGGTGACCGAAGCCGGTTTCGGCTTCGATCTGGGGGCGGAGAAGTTTTTCGATATCGTCGCCCGCTACGGTGATTTGAATCCCAAGGTGGTCGTCCTGGTCGCAACCATTCGTGCGTTGAAGTATCATGCGGGTATCGAGCGGGAGGACCTTATCCAACCCAATCCGCGGGTCGCCGTCCTCGGCATGGCTAATTTACGAAAGCATTATGAAAATATCGGTAAGTTCAATACGCAGTGTATCATTGCCTTAAACCGATTCGCCGTCGATACGGACGAAGAAATAGAAGCCGTTGTCGCCGCCGCTGAAGACGAGGGAATGAACATTGCCGTCGCCGACATTTTTCGACTCGGCGGTGAAGGCGGCCTGGAACTGGCGGAAAAAACCGTCCAGCTTGCGGGAGACGCCTCCGAGCCCTATCGGCCATTATACGACTGGGACCGCCCGGTGGAAGACAAGATATTCACCGTCGCCAGTGAGATTTACGGCGCCGTCTCCGTCGATTACCAGACCCAAGCCAAGCGCGACCTTGATTTGATTAAAACATTCGGGTACGACAAGCTTCCGGTCTGCATTGCCAAGACACAGCAGTCCCTCTCCGATAATCCGGCGCTCTTGGGATTGCCCTCTAACTTTGTTGTCACCGTCCGGGAAATCAAAATCGCCGCCGGCGCCGGTTTTCTCATTCCCATTACCGGCGAAATTCTGCGCATGCCGGGTCTGGCTAAGGTCCCCGCCGCCTACAATATCGACATCGATGACGAAGGCAACATCACCGGTATCAGCTGAGAGGATATATCCCCTGTAACCTTCAATTATTAACCTCTTTTTCTTTCCGTATTTTCTTTCCATATTTTATTGACATGTTCCGTTGATCCGACTATACTTCCGCCGCAAAAAAGCCAAAAGGTGCTGATTGTTTATATCCTGCTGCCCAAATCTCTTTTCACAATGTTTGAAATCTTTTGGATAAAAATCTGAGGTCCGCTGCAAGCGATAAAAAAACGATATTGTTTCGCACAGCCAAATCACAGATCCTGGGCTATGCCGGGATTTCCGACCAAAATACCTTGGCTTTTCATGATGATTATTTTGGACACAGGCTGTCAATATTCGAAAAATTAAAGGGGGTTAAAGTGAAGATATTATGCATTGATCACATCGGCATTGCCGCAAACAGCATTCATGAAAGTTCAAGGCTCTATACCGATGCCTTGGGACTAAAATTAACGGGAACCGAAGACGTTGCCGAACAAAAGGTTAAAACCGCCTTTCTTCCGATAGGCGAATCGGAGCTCGAGCTCTTGGAATCGACGGATCCGGAAGGACCGATTGCCAAATACATCGCTAAAAACGGGGAAGGCATCCAGCATATTGCCCTCAGGGTCGATAACCTCGAAGCGGCCCTTGAAGAACTAAAAAACAAAGGGATTCGTTTGATCGATGAAAAACCCCGGCGTGGCGCGGGTGGCGCGATGATTGCATTTATTCATCCGAAAGCGACCGGGGGCGTTCTGCTCGAATTATGCCAGCGGGATTGATGGATTTAAGTCATTATAATGAAGGAGGATCCGATAGTGACTAATGAGGAAAAATTAGCTTTATTGAAGGAAAAAGAGAAAAAGATCGAAGCCGGCGGCGGTGAAAAGGCCGTTGAAAAATTACATGCCAGCGGCAGACTGACCGCCAGAGAACGAATAGCGCTCTTATTTGACCCCGGCAGCTTCGTCGAACTCGATAAATTTGTCGAACATCGCTGCACCAATTTCGATATGGCCGGAAAAGACATTCCCGGAGAAGGTGTGGTAACGGGTTACGGAACCGTTGAAGGCAGAACGGTCTTCGCGTATGCACAGGATTTCAGTGTTATGGGCGGTTCCCTGGGCGAAATGCACGCCAACAAAATTGTGAAGTGTCTGGATCGAGCCACATTGGCCGGATGTCCCGTTGTCGGTATGAACGACTCCGGCGGCGCGCGCATCCACGAGGGTGTCGATTCACTCGCCGGTTACGGACGGATTTTTTATCGAAACACCATGGCCTCCGGCGTTATTCCGCAAATATGCGCTATCATGGGGCCCTCGGCAGGCGGCGCCGTTTATTCACCGGCCTTGATGGATTTTGTCTATATGGTCAAACAGGACTACGCCCAGATGTTTATTACCGGCCCCGTCGTACTTAAATCCGTCACCGGGGAGGAAGTCACGGCCGTCGAACTGGGGGGTGCCATCACCCATAACCAAAAAAGCGGTAATTCGCATTTCGTGGCCCAAACCGATGAGGACTGCATCCGGCAAATCAAGAAACTTCTGAGCTACCTTCCCTCCAATCACCTTGAAAAGCCACCGTTCGTTGAATGCACCGATCCCGTTGATCGCTGTGATGAAGGACTCAACAGCATTGTACCGGAAAGCAACAAACGCCCCTACGATATGAAGAAACTGATTAAGATGGTGGTCGATCACGGGGAAATATATGAAAGTCAGTCGCTTTTCGCGCAAAATATCATCACCTGTTTTGCCCGTCTGGATGGTTCACCCGTGGGAATTATTGCCAATCAGCCCCGTTTCGCCGCCGGATGTCTCGATATCGACGCATCCGATAAGGCGGCCCGTTTCATCCGTTTCTGCGACTGTTTCAATATACCGCTTTTAACCTTTGTCGATGTTCCCGGTTATTTGCCCGGCGTTAATCAGGAATTCGGCGGCATCATCCGGCACGGCGCGAAACTGCTTTATGTCTATCCGGAAGCGACCGTGCCGAAGATTACCATTGTCACACGTAAGGCCTATGGTGGAGCCTATCTCGGCATGTGCTCCCAGGAAGCGGGTGCCGACATGGTTCTGGCCTGGCCGACAGCGGAAATCGCCGTTATGGGGGCTGACGGCGCGGCGGATATCATCTTCAAAAGCGAACCTGAAGAGGTCAAACAGCAAAGGAAGGACGAATATATCGCGGAATTTGCCACACCCTATCAGGCCGCCCGGCACGCCATGGTCGAGCAGGTCATTGAGCCGAAGCAGACGAGGCCCACGATTATCAGCGCCCTCAGAATGCTGAAGAACAAAAAAGAAGAGCGGCCTTACAAAAAACACGGGAACATTCCATTATAAAAAAGAATTTTATTTTTTTAACGTCATTACCGGACGGGCGATTATCCGCTTATTCATATGACACATGAGAAATTGCGCAAAAATGACATCATTTTCGACTTATGGGTAAGTCAACAATATATAGGAGTTGAAAGGAAAAATTAAATCATGTCGGAAAAATCAGATATAGAGAAATGGAAAGATTTAGCAACCAAGAATTTAAAAGGAAAACCGTTGGAATCACTCAACTGGATGACGCCGGAAGGTATCGAAGTCAAACCGCTTTACACAGCCGAAGATCTGGAAGCACTGGAATCCGTTAATACCTTTCCCGGCGTGCCGCCCTTTATCAGAGGACCTCAGGCGACCATGTACGCCCAGCGGCCCTGGACCATCCGTCAATATGCCGGTTTTTCCACGGCCAAGGAATCGAATGCCTTTTACCGGAGAAATCTCGCCGCCGGTCAGAAAGGCCTTTCCGTGGCTTTCGATCTGGCCACGCACCGCGGCTATGACTCCGACCATCCAAGGGTCATGGGCGATGTGGGAAAAGCCGGTGTCGCCGTCGATTCGATTGAGGATATGAAGGTGCTGTTCGATCAGATTCCCCTGGATGAGATGTCCGTCTCCATGACGATGAATGGTGCGGTTCTCCCCTGTCTGGCGGGCTATATCGTGGCAGCGGAAGAGCAAGGCGTCGGTCAGGATAAATTAGCGGGCACGATCCAGAATGACATCCTCAAGGAATATTTAACGCGAAATACTTACATCTATCCGCCGGAACCATCCATGCGGATCGTCTCCGATATCATCGGCTACTGTTCGAAGCATATGCCAAAATACAACACCGTCAGTATCAGCGGTTATCACATGATGGAAGCCGGCGCGAACTCCGTTCTCCAGACGGCTTTCACCATCGCCGACGGGATCGAGTATGTCAACGCAGCTCTTGCGGCAGGCCTGAATATCGACGATTTTGCCCCCAGACTTTCGTTTTTCTTCGGCATCGGAATGAACTTCTTCATGGAAATCGCCATGCTCCGGGCCGCCCGTTTCCTCTGGCATGATCTGATCATGCGTTATAATCCGAAAGATAAGCGGTCCGCTACGCTTCGAACCCACTGTCAGACATCGGGCTGGAGCCTGACCAAGCAGGATCCTTACAACAACATCATCCGCACAACGATCGAATGTATGGCGGCGGCTTTAGGAGGGACCCAGTCGCTGCATACCAACGCCTTTGATGAAGCCATCGCCACACCGTCCGACTTTTCCGCCCGGATTGCCCGGAACACGCAGATTATCATTCAGGAAGAATCCCAGATCTGCCATGTCATCGATCCCCTCGGCGGCTCTTACTACATTGAGGCCTTGACGGCGGCCATCGTTCGGGAATCCAGAAAGATCATCGCCGAAGTCGAACAGATGGGCGGCATGGCCAAGGCCATTGAAGCGGGAATGCCGAAAATGCGGATCGAAGAATCGGCAGCCAGGAAGCAGGCGCGGATCGACAAGGGCCTTGATGTCATCGTCGGCGTCAATAAGTATCAGATCGAGGAAGAAGAGGTTCTCGAAGATATCCGTGAGGTATCTGAGACCGTTCGTGATGAGCAGATCGCCAGGCTGAAGGAGTTGAAGGCCAAACGGGATCCGGTCGCCGTTCAGAAAGCATTGGAAGCTATAACCAATTGTGCCGAACAGGGCGGTAATTTATTGGAAGCTTCTATTGTTGCCACAAGAGCCCGGGCCACGATCGGAGAGATCTCCGATGCCATGGAAAAAGTTTTCGGCCGTTTTACCGCTACAACCCAGTGCATCTCCGGGGTGTATGCTGCAGAGTATGCCGATAACGAAACGTTCACCGCGGTGAAAAAAAGAACCGCCGACTTCCTCGAACGGGAAGGCCGCAGGCCGCGCATGCTTGTCGCCAAGATGGGACAGGACGGCCACGACCGGGGCAGCCGGGTGGTCGCTTCAGCGTACGCAGACCTCGGCTTTGATGTGGATATCGGACCCATGTTCCAAACACCGGAAGAGACAGCCAAGATGGCCGTGGAAAATGATGTCCATGTCGTTGGCGTCTCCAGTCTGGCAGCAGGCCATAAGATTCTGATTCCGGAGTTGATCGAATGCCTCAAAAAAGCGGGGGGCAGCGATATCAAGGTTGTTGCCGGCGGCATTATCCCCCAGGCCGATTATGATTTTCTCTACAACGCCGGTGTGGCGGCCATATTCGGCTCCGGTACGCCCATTCTGGATTCGGCAAACAGGACATTGAATATCCTGGAGAAAGGTAAATGATGCCGGGCGATATTCAGCCTTATATCGATGGCGTGCTCAATGGCAACAGGCGCATGCTGTCTAAAACCATCACTCTTATTGAAAGCACCCATGCCGACCATCAGAAAAAGGCCAGGCTGATTATGGATCAGCTGCTCCCACACACGGGAAAGGCAATCCGTATGGGTATCACCGGGGTGCCCGGCGCCGGTAAGAGCACATTTATTGACGCCCTCGGTATGATGCTTCTGGAAATGGGTCACAAAGTGGCTGTTCTGGCCGTCGATCCCAGCAGTGTCGTCACCGGCGGCAGTGTTCTCGCGGACAAGACCCGCATGAAAAAATTATCCATCGAGGAGAATGCCTTCATCCGGCCTTCTCCTTCCGGTGGAAAACTGGGCGGCGTGGCCAGTAAAACAAGAGAGTCCATGCTGGTGTGCGAAGCCGCCGGTTTTGACGTGATCATCGTCGAGACAGTCGGCGCAGGTCAATCGGAAGTAGCCGTCGCTTCCATGGTTGATTTCTTTTTGATTCTCATGATCGCCGGCGCCGGTGATGAACTCCAGGGCATCAAAAAAGGCGTCCTGGAACTGGCCGATGTCGTTGCCATCAATAAAGCGGACGGCGACAATATTAACAGAGCAAAACTCGCCCAGCAACAATACGAAATGGCCCTCCATATTTCAGCACCGTCTTTTTCCGGTTGGCGGCCGCCCGTCGTTACGTGCAGCGCCCGTGAATCAAAGGGCATCAAGGAAATTTGGAATATCGTCACGGATCACAGAACGATTCTGGCAGCCACGGGAGAACTGGACATGAAACGGAGGCAACAATCTCTGGACTGGATGTGGTATTTAATCAAAGAGAGCCTTACGGAATCCTTTAACAGTGATCCCCAGGTAAAAAATTCGTTGACCAAAATCAAAAGGGAAGTCATGGATGGCCTCACATCGCCTATATCAGCCGCCGAAAAACTGCTTACTTATCACAACATCAACTAACAAAACGCCTCAAGGTTCATCCGGACCACTTGATTGCATCATCTTCATAAACATCATCATTTCAGACATCCCCCAAAAGAAGCATCGCACCGAACGGAGCAAGGGGAGGCGCTCCTTAGCCGACTTTAGCTCGGTGAAGACAATGCATAAGCCGGCTAAGGAGGGTGGGAGGACTTTGGGTATTACGTTGAAGAGATCGATACTCATGCGCACCCTGTGCGCCATGTTTTAAGGAATTTAATCATATCCTTATGGCGGCCAAACCTATTATCTTAAATTATGTGGCGACATTAAGTAAATTATTGACTTCTCCTTTGCATATAATTTCGGCGGAAGAAAAGCCTTACTTGATTGATTTTATTTTGATATATCTTTTAGCAGGTTTTTAGGATAATGCTATGGTTAAGATATGGAGGCCAGGTAGGATTGCAGGTTGATCTTTCTGCTTTTTAAACCCAGTTTTTTTCTGATATTGAATCGATGAAGTTCAACAGCATAGCGGGACACGGATAATATTTCGGCTATTTCCTTGATCTGCTTTCCCTCTTTGACCAAATTGGCAACTTTGATTTCCGTCGGTGTCAAACCGATGAATTTAGACGATAACTTTTGTGAAAAGGTCGACGTAATTTCTTTGAGATTTAATTCAATCATATCAAGGAGCACATGACATTCCTTGTCCTTAATTCTTTTTTTCAACAATTCGACATTGGGCAACAGAAGCCGCTTAATATTGAGCGAAATTTTCTCCTCCAGTTCCAACGTGTCCTCCTCCTTTTTGACCAGCAGAACCTTCAGGGCAACGTTGAGTTCTTCAAGCCTTTGAGCGTATCGCTGCAATTCATCATTCTTCTTTTTCAGCTCTCTTTGGAGGCGCTCCAATTCCAAATGGACCTGAACGCGAGCCAGCAATTCCGGTATTTGAAACGGCTTTGTGATGTAATCCGCACCACCGGCATTAAATCCGTCCATCTTGTCCGTCTCTTCATCAAGGGCGCTGATAAAAATGACGGGAATCATGCAGCTTTTTTCATCGGACTTCAGGAGGCGGCACACCTCGTAGCCGTCCATGACGGGCATAATGATATCCAGAAGAATAATATCGGGCGGATCTTTGGCTATGGATTGAAGTGCTGATAAACCATCAGGAGCGGTTTGTGCCTCATACCCGTTCTTGATGAGGATATTAGTCAGCAGTTTACGAATCGATTGTGCGTCATCGACAATCAGAACTTTCGCCGGCGGCTTGGTGGAATTTTTTTCCTTAGGCGGCTTTTGATCCGGTGAAGGGGCATTCACGCCTGCATTATTCCGATCGACGGTTGATGACATGGCAATCAATCCTTCCTTGTAATATTCATTCCCCAAAGACCAGCATCATCGATGAATATAGAACTATTATCATTAAGATTATCCAATATGATTCATGTCAGCCGAATAAAAGAACAATATTGGAAAATAAAGAGACATCTTTTCAAACATCTCGATTATTTTGCCTATACCGATAACAAAATTCATCCTGGTTGTCAAATGTCTTGACAGAGTGAAAAACGTTTCCCTATAATTTGCGACATAAAAGGTCATTATATTTTTTGAAAGCGTTTCAAGAAGAAAGGTATGACTATGGCCATTTTCACCCCGGGCCGGCGCTGGCAACCGGCCTATTTGCCGTTCGGCAAACTGTCGATACCGCATCGCGCCCTTGCTTCGATCGAGCGTTTGTTAAAGGGTATATTTTTTGGCTGCCGCATGTGCGGCAACTGCCTACTGCAGGAAACGGCGTTCATCTGCCCGATGGAGTGCCCCAAAGGCCTTCGCAACGGCCCCTGTGGCGGCTCCACACCGGAGCATTGCTATGTGGACAAAACCCGTCTCTGTGTTTGGTATAAAATCTACGAACGCGCCGAAAAACTGGGCCGAACGAAGCAGCTTCTGGAAGTATTACCGCCGCTTGACTGGGATAAGGTGGGCACGGACACTTGGGCCGACGGCTTCAGGCAACTCCATAAGACTGGATGGGGGACCATCATCAAAGGACTGATAAATCCCCAAACCCGATCCGAGACGTGGGATCAATTCTTTCGAGAAATTCGGCAGCCCGCATGGTGGCAAGGAGATGCCCAGCCCCATCCGGCACCGAACCATGAAGCCTACTCCAAACTGGAAGAAAAACTTCGTGCGGGCAAATTCGTCGTGACAGCGGAAATCGCGCCGCCCTTGGCCGCCGTTCCGGACGACATTGTAAGAAAGATCGATATGCTCCGCGATTACATCGACGCGGCCAATTTTACGGACAACCCGTCAGCGACACCGCGCATGTCATCCCTGGCCTGTTGTTCGATTGCGATCCAAAACGGCATCGAACCGGTCATGCAAATCGCCGCCCGGGACCGGACGCGGATGGGACTCCAGGGCGAAGTTATCGGTGCGGCGGCTTTGGGTATCCGCAACATCCTGTGCATCACGGGCGACCATCCACGAGAGGGTCCCAAACCCAGCGGACGCATGGATATCTGGGACCTGGACGCTATTCAGATGATTTGGATAATCCGTCGCATGCGCGACGAAGGCCGCTTTCTCGACGGGCGGGAAATAAAAGTTCGACCGCCCGTCTTCATCGGTGCCGCGGGATCGCCTTTCGCCAGTAACGACCGGTTCCAGGCCATCCGGGAAGAAAAGAAGGTCAACGCCGGCGCTCAGTTTTTCCAGACGCAACTGGTTTACGATGTAGAGGGTTTCGAGCGGTATCTGGCCGCCCTGGATCAGCGTGGCGTCCTGGGACGCGTCTTCATGCTCCCCGGGATCACACCCATTCGAAGTTTGCGGGCCGCTCAGGCCATCGGCAGCGTACCGGGCGTCAAGATGCCGCCATGGATCGTCGAGCGCATGGAAAAATCCGCCGATCCCCAGGAAGAAGGGATTCAGATTACTTTGGAAATTATCGAGCAGGTAAAACGTTTGCACGGCGTCAACGGTATACACATTATGGCTATCGGCTGGGAATCTATTGTGCCGAGGCTCGTCACGGAATCCGGCCTGCGGGAGCAGGACACGGCTCCGTAAAAAGGCTGGATGCCGAGCTGTTCGTCGCCATTCCTTAGGGCGGTATACGCAAAAGGATGCCGCATTCGTCGTGGCTTGAACGTTTTGCCGGCGGCTCTTTCTACCAAGTCGTTTATGGGGAACATCTTTTATATTGATCAACCCCTGTAATGAAATAAAATAAGATTTGATTATATGAATCAAGGAAGGAGAAACGAATGGCTTACAACGTTTTTATCGCACCACGGGAAATTTATTACGGCACCGGGGCGCTGAATGCCATAGCCGGTGTACCAGGAAAACGCATTCTCTGCGTCACCGACAGCGGTGTCCGATCACAGGGGCTGGTGGATAAGCTGGAGACGATCCTGAAAGAAAAAGGGGCGGAAACGACCATCTATGATCAGGTCGAACCGGACCCGTCGCGGGAAACGATCGGCAAAATCGCAGAGCTGGCCAATGAATTCAATCCCGATCTCATCATCGGCTTGGGTGGCGGATCATCGATTGATGCGGGAAAAGGGGCCTGGGTCCTTTATGAAAATCCCGATTTTATGAAGTGCTCGGTCATGGAAGTGATCCCCAAGATCCTGGGATGCGTCCTCCGACAGAAGGCGCGTTATGCCGCCATCCCCACAACGAGCGGGACAGGATCGGAGGTAACCCGAGCCGCCGTCATTACGGATAATTCAATTACGCCGCCTTATAAGGGTGCCTGGAACGCGCCGCAAATCGTACCGGATATTGCCATCTGCGACCCGGAACTCACCATATCCATGCCGCCACAGGTAACCGCCAATACAGGCTTCGACGCCCTCTCCCATGCGATCGAATGTTTCGTCCTGATCAATCCCTCCGATCTGGTGGATTCCGAAGCCCTCTGGTCGGCCCGCAATATCTTTACCTGGCTTCCGAAAGCCGTTGCCGAAGGCAAAAATCTGGAAGCACGGGACAAGATGCACATGGCCGCCCTTCAGGCAGGATTGGCATTCGCCAACGGAACCCTGGGACTCGTGCACTCGATAGCGCATATCATGGGCGCCGAGTTTCACATCCCCCATGGCCGGGCCATTGCTTACGCCCTTAATCCTGTTTTTGAGTTCTTTTATAAAACCGGCCGCCGCGCCCGCCTCGTTCAATTAGCGGACGCCTTAAGTATGAAAGGTGATACGGACAAGGCAAAAGTATCAACCCTTCTGAGTTCTATAACAAAACTCAAGCAGGACGTCGGCATTCCAACCGCCATCAAGGATTCGGATTTGTCGGAAGAAAAATATTTCGCCGGCTTGGATGCCATGATCAAATCCTACGAAAACAGGATTGCTCTGATTCCCCCGAATATGAAGCCGTTCTTCATCATGCCGGAGACGATCGGCGAAGTGCGGGATCTCTTTTTGCGGGCCTGGACGGGCGAAAAAACAGAACTGTAAAAAAACAAGGAAAAAGGTTCAAGGATCAAAGTCTGCGTTTTTTATCCCTGGTTTTTCCTTGAACCTTTTTCCTTGGACCTTGAACCTGGGGTTTTTCCTAATCCACTCGAATCACCATCGCGTCGCCTTGGGCCAATCCGCCGCAGATGCCGCAAACACCATATCCGCCGCCTCTTCTTTTGAGTTCATACATCAGATTCATCAAGATTCGGGCGCCGCTGGCACCGACGGGATGACCGATGGCAATGGCCCCGCCATTCGGATTGGTCTTTTCCAAAATCTTGCGCCATTTCGTTTCCTCCCGCTCCGCCAAAATCTTTGTCGCAACCAAAGTAACCGCCGCAAAGGCTTCATTGACTTCAATGATGTCCAGATCATCCACCGTCAAGTCGGCTTTTTTCAAGGCTTTTTGGATGACAAAACCGGGAAGTTCGGCCATTCTCCTGGGTTCACTCGCTCCGCTGGCCGTTGAAACAATCGTGGCCAGTGGTTCGACGCCTTTCTCTTCCGCCTGGGAACGACGCATAATGATGACGGCCGCGGCCCCCGCATCCAGACCGGGGGCATTACCCGCCGTGACGGACGGACTGCCGTAAATCGTCTTCAATTTGGACAGGGCGTCCATATTCGTGTCGGGTCTGGGCAATTCATCCTTGTTAAATATAACAGGATCGCCTTTCCTTTGAGGGATTTCCACAGACACCAATTCATCGTTGAATCGCCCGGCCTTGTCCGCCGCCGCCCATTTCTGGTGGGAACCCATGGCCCACTTGTCCTGCTCTTCTCGAGAAATGTCATACTCCATAGCGATTTCTCCGGCATCCCTGCCGAGGGGTGTATACTCCCGATAGGTAATCGGATTTAGGTAATCCTGAACAAGCAGCGGCTGCATTCCAATACCCCAGCGGTGCCTACTGATCAGCAAGGGGGTGTTGCTCATATTTTCAGCTCCAACGGCCATACAGGTATCCGCCTCGCCGAGCAAGATAGCTCTCCTCCCCAAGTCCACTGCACAAAGGGAAGAACAGCAGGCGCGGTCAATGGTCAGTGACACCAGATTATTGGGGAGCCCCGCCCGCAGGAGGGCCTGACGGCCGTTGACATTGTCGTAGAGGGCCGCCTCCGCCTGATCGCACATGCCGTAGTACAATTCATCCAGGTCTTCTCCGTTTAGCCCGGCCCGCTGCAAACTTTCCTTGATCACAATGACGCCCAGATCCGTACTGTGAATTTCCTTCAATGCGCCTCCGAACTTGCTGAACGGCGTCCTTACGCCGCTGACAATTACGATGTCGTCCCTGTTCATGCCTATGTTTTCTCCTTTCTTGGTTGATCAAATGATGATTCTCTTTGGCTGTTCGATGGGCGACTATAGGAAGAATCGTCTTTGAAGTCAAATAATTCTTCCCATCTTCATTTTATTCATAATTTCTTAAAATCGCCGGTTTTCAATTTTATATTCACATTATTTTGTCGATATAGTATGTGAATTGTATGCCTTTTTTCATTTCCATTGTTTCCACGACAATAAACACTTCAACATCTGATGGAAAAACCTGAAAAAAGACGCGGGTCAATCGCAAGAGTAAAACCATGAAACAGGGGAAAATGACCAGAGAAGAAATACTGCAAAAACTCGACGACACGGATGCCCGTATCCATGAGTTGGAGGCATTGCATCAGCGACTTCAGGAAAGCGAAGAGCGATATCGCAACTTCATCGACAGCATCAATGAGAGCTGCTACGAAACGGATCTGGAGGGTCGGTTTACCTTTGCCAACGCAAGACTGCTTCGCGAGACGGGCCTGTCCAGAGAAGAAATCCTCGGCAGACCCTTCAGCGCCATGGTGTTACCGGAAGAGGCCAAGAAAGTAAATCGCGCTTACCGAAAGGCCTTTCGCACGGGAACACCCGTCATCAACCTGCTTTACAAATATCTCACGAAAAAGGGAGACGTCCGCGTTGCGGAAAACACGGGTTATATCATCAAGGATGCCGACGGCAATCCCGTCGGGTATCGCGGCATCTTAAGAGATGTTACGGATCGCGAGCAAAAAATCAAAGACTTGGAACGATACAAAGATTTTGTCGAAAATGTCGAAGAGGCCTGCTTCGAGGTTGATCTGAGAGGCCGCTACCAGAATTTTAACGAGGCCTTGTGCCGATTAACGGAGCGCGATCGGGAGGAAATGTTCCAGGCCGATCACCGTGAATTTTTAACACCGGAGATGTCCCAAAAAATATACAAAATGTATAATGAGGTTTACAGAACGGGTAAGCCGGCACCGTTATTGGAATACGATCTTGTGACAAAAAAAGGCGAAATCCGACATGTAAACGCATCGGTCTCTCTTATCCGAGATGAAGACGGAAAACCTGTTGGTTTTCAAGGTATTACGAGGGATGTCACGGAGAGGAGAAATCGGGAAGCGGAACTGGATCGGTATAAGAACTTTGTTGATAATATCGATGACGCCTGCTCGGAATACGATCTGGCCGGTCGCTTCACCTTCTTTAATGACGCTTTTTGTCGCCTTTCAGGTTACAGCGGAAAAGAGATTGAACAGATTAACTGGCGCGGCCTGGCAAAACCGGAATCGATAAAATGGATTTTTGAAACCCACAACAAGATTAACGAAACAGGTGAAAACCTTCATGGATTCGTTCATGAGATCATTCGAAAAGACGGAACATCCCTGTACATAGAAGTCGCCCTTCATGTGATCAAAAACGATAAAGGCGAACCGGTCGGATTCCGGAGCATCAGCAGGGACATTACGGAAAAAAAGAAAAAAGAAGAGGATCTGGAAAAATACAGAGTTTTTTTCGAGAATATCGAAGATTCCATCTTCGAATTGGATTTGCGCGGAAGATTTACCCTCTTCAATCAAGCAACCTGCCGCAACTTGGAATACAGCGCCGAAGAATTAAAGACCCTGTCTTACAGGGATAGAGCTGCCACTCCGGAAATAGCAGATAAAGGATTTAAGCTCTATGTTGATGTTTATCGAAACGGCAACCCAACTAAGGTCTATGGGTATAAAACAGTTACCAAAAGCGGCAGAGTGATTTATTACGACATATCCATTTCTCTGGTTCGTGACGCGGCCGGCAACCCGATGGGTTTTCGGTGCGTTTCCCGGGACATTACGGACCGCAAGCGGCTGGAAGAAGAGCAGGAGCAGTTGAAGGAG